>NZ_JABXXP010000204.1 GCF_013376155.1 Nguyenibacter vanlangensis | reverse complement strand
CCCTGGAGCGGCTCGGCCAGGCCGCGCACGGCGATGTCCTGGCGCACCAGGTCCAGCAGGCGGGATTCGGTCATGCCGATCTGGCGCAGGCGGGCGTCGAAGAGGCTGCGGTCGAAGCGGCCGTCCGTGCCCTTGAAGACCTGCATGCCGAAGATTTCGTCGCGGACCGCCGCGTCGGGCACGATCAGCTTGAGCCGGTCGGCCGCGCGCACCATTTCGGATTGCATGAGCAGGCGCTGCAGGGCCTGCTGCGCCACCTGGCGGCGGGTCGCGGGTGGGAGCTGCGACGGATCGGTGACGCCGAACTGCCGGGCCGTCTGCTGCAGTTCGTTCTGCGTGGCGGAGAGCAGGGCGTCCGTGGTGATCGTCTGGTCGCCGATGCGGGCGACGACGTCGGCGCGTTCGCTGCCCATGTTCGTCAGCACGTCGCCGACTCCCCATCCGACGAAGGCGAGGAAGAGCAGGCCGGCAATGATGCGGCCCAGCCAGGAATCGACGAGAACACGGCGGAGGAAGGAAATCATGAAATCCAGGGTCCGGACGAGAGCGGCTTGAGGCGTGCGGCCGCGCGCGGCGACCTTTTCGGCGGGGCACCATAGGGATACCGTTGCCGCTTGACCAGAACCCTGTTCACGGCCGCGCCATCAGGGGCTTTGCGGCATTGCACCATGCGCGGCCGCATGGTGTAGGGTATCGGAACCTGGTCGGCCTTCCCCCTGAAAAGACGAGACCGCCGGCGGCCGGGTGGAAGGGCGGCGTTGGCACAGGATGGGAACATTATGAGGCAGATGGTCGTCGGCAACTGGAAGATGCATGGGCTGAGTGCCGCGTCGCGCGATCTGGTCGGGGCGATCGCCGACGGGCTGGGCGCCATTCCCTCGCCGCCGCAGGTCGTCGTCTGTCCGCCTTTTACCCAACTGGCCCTGCTGGCGCCGATCCTGAAGGGAAGCGGGATCGCGCTGGGGGCGCAGGATTGCCATCAGGCGCCGATGGGCGCGCATACCGGCGACGTGTCGGCGCCCATGCTGGCCGAACTGGGTGTCGAATATGTCATCCTGGGGCATTCCGAGCGGCGGCGCGACCATGGGGAGCTGGACGAGACGGTGCGCGAGAAGGCCCAGGCGGCGATGGCGGCGGGGCTGACGCCGATCGTCTGCGTGGGCGAGAACGGCGACCAGAAGGCGGCGGGCGAGGATCGCGACGCGATCGGCTGGCAGATCAAGGGGTCGCTGCCCGACGGGTTTTCGGGGATCGTGGCCTATGAACCGGTATGGGCTATCGGGTCGGGCGTGCCGGCGTCGCGACAGGATATCGCGGACATGATGGGCTTTATCCGCGCGGAACTGGTCCGGCAGTTCGGCGCGGCTGGAAAAACCATGCGGATCCTCTATGGTGGGTCGGTGAATGCGCGCGACGCCGCGAGCATCCTGCCCATCGCGGAGGTCGGCGGCGCGCTGGTCGGTACTGCGAGTCTGCAGGCCGAGACGTTCCTGCCGATTGTCCGGGCCGCCGTGGATCTGTAAACGGTCGGTCTGCTGCGTGTTATCTGGAAGCTAGTATGATCACCGTCCTTCTTTTTCTGCATCTGTTCGTGACCCTGGCGCTGATCGGGACAGTCCTGATCCAGCGTAGCGAGGGGGGCGGCCTGGGAATCGGCGGCAGCCAGGGCATGGGGGCGTTCATGTCCGGGCGGGGGACGGCGAACCTGCTGACGCGCACGACCGCGATCCTGGCCGGGATCTTCATGCTGCTGTCGCTGACCCTGGCGGTGATGAATCGCGGGGCCTCGACCGGCGGCGGGCATGACATCCTGGCCCAGCCGCCCGCACCGGCCGGCGTTCCGGCCCCCACCCCCGCTCCGGCTTCCACCCCTGCTCCGGCGCCCGCGCCGACGCACTGAACGGGGCGAACGGATCGGAATGGCCGCTCCCGCCGGTCGGCGGGGGCGGCCATTTTGTTTATATTCTTCTATTCTTCTCGGGCGGGTGGCGATGGGGCCGGATATAGGCTTTCCACCATGACGGGAAACGGTGTAGGAAGGCGCTCCATGACGCGGTTTGTATTCATCACTGGCGGCGTGGTTTCCTCTCTCGGTAAAGGCATTGCCTCGGCAGCCCTGGCGGCGCTGCTGCAGGCGCGCGGATACCGGGTTCGGCTGCGCAAGCTCGATCCCTATCTGAACGTCGATCCGGGCACCATGAGCCCGTATCAGCATGGCGAAGTCTTCGTGACCGACGATGGCGCGGAGACGGACCTGGACCTGGGCCATTACGAGCGCTTTACGGGCGTGCATGCGACCCGGGCCGACAATGCCACGACGGGCCAGATCTATTCCGACGTGATCGCGCGCGAGCGGCGCGGCGATTACCTGGGGGCGACCGTCCAGGTCATTCCCCACATTACCGACGCCATCAAGGAAGCGGTGGTTGCCGGGACCGATGCGCTGGATTTCGTGCTGGTCGAGATCGGGGGCACGGTGGGCGATATCGAGAGCCTGCCGTTCCTGGAGGCGATCCGGCAGTTGCGCAACGACCTGGGCGCCGGCACGACGATGTTCGTGCACCTGACCCTGCTGCCGTGGATTCCCTCGGCGGGCGAGCTGAAGACGAAGCCGACGCAGCATTCCGTCAAGGAACTGCAGAATGTCGGCATCCAGCCGCAGATGCTGCTGTGCCGGTCGGACCGGCCGATTCCCGATACCGAGCGGCGCAAGATCGCCAATTTCTGCAATGTGCGGCCCGAGGCCGTGATCGCGGCGCTGGATGTCGACACGATCTATGCCTGCCCGATTTCGTACCATGCCGAGGGCATGGACACCGAGGTGCTGCGCCATTTCGGTCTGCCCCATGACCAGGAACCGGACCTGACGGCGTGGAAGAACGTGCTGGAGGCGATGCGCCATCCCGAGGGCGAGGTGCGCATCGCGGTGGTCGGGAAATATACCGCGCTGCTGGATGCCTATAAGTCGCTGATCGAGGCGCTGCAGCATGGCGGCATCGCGAATCGGGTGCGGGTGAAGCTGGACTGGGTGGAAGCCGAGATCTTCGAGAAATCGGAGACCGCGATCGAGGCGCTGCGCGACGCGCATGCGATTCTGGTGCCCGGCGGATTCGGCGAGCGCGGGGCGGAGGGCAAGATCCAGGCCGTGCGCTTTGCGCGCGAGCACCGGATTCCGTTCCTGGGCATCTGTTTCGGGATGCAGATGGCCGTCATCGAATGCGCGCGGAACCTGGCGGGCCTGCCCGATGCGTCGTCGACCGAATTCGGGCCGACCCCGGAGCCGCTGGTGGGGCTGATGACCGAATGGGCCCGCGGCAACGAGCTGCTGCGCCGCCGCGAAGGCGGGGAAATGGGCGGGACGATGCGCCTGGGCGCCTATCCCGCCAAGCTGGCCGAGGGGTCGCGGGTGGCCGGGATCTATGGCAAGACCGAGATCCGCGAGCGGCATCGCCATCGCTATGAGGTCAATGTCCATTACCGTGCGGTGCTGGAAGAGGCCGGGCTGAAATTCTCGGGCATGTCGCCGGACGACATCCTGCCGGAAGTGGTGGAATATCCGGACCATCCCTGGTTCGTCGCCGTGCAGTATCACCCTGAATTGCTGTCCAAGCCGTTCGATCCGCACCCGCTCTTCTCGGGTTTCGTCGGGGCGGCCGTGAAGAAGATGCGCCTGGTATGAGCCATTCAAGATCCGTTTCGGTCGGCGAGCTGGTCGTCGGCAATGATCGTCCGCTGGTGCTGATCGCCGGGCCCTGCCAGATCGAATCCGAATCGCATGCGATGGAGATGGCCGGGGCGCTGGACGGCATCGCCCGGGAGTGCGGGATCGGGGTGATCTATAAAAGTTCGTTCGACAAGGCGAACCGTACCAGCCTGGGCAGCGCGCGCGGTGTCGGCATGGCGAAGGGGCTGGAGATCCTGGCGCGGGTGCGCGAGCGGTTCGGCATGCCGGTGCTGACCGACGTGCATGCGGCCGAGCAATGCGCGCCGGTGGCCGAGGCGGTCGATGTGCTGCAGATCCCGGCCTTTCTGTGCCGGCAGACCGACCTGCTGCTGGCCGCGGGCGAGACCGGGGCGGCGATCAACGTCAAGAAGGGCCAGTTCCTGGCGCCGTGGGACATGAAGAATGTCGCGGCGAAGATCGCCTCGACCGGCAATGAGCGCATCATGCTGTGCGAGCGGGGCACCAGCTTCGGCTACAACACGCTGGTCAACGACATGCGCGGCCTGCCGATCATGGGCGAGACCGGCTATCCGGTCGTGTATGACGCGACCCATTCCGTCCAGCAGCCGGGCGGGCTGGGCGGCGCGTCGGGCGGGCAGCGGGAATTTGCCCCGGTGCTGGCGCGCGCGGCGGTCGCGATCGGGGTGGCGGCGGTCTTTATCGAGACCCATGAGGACCCGGACCGTGCGCCCAGCGACGGGCCGAACATGATCCCGATCGGCGAGATGAAGGATCTGGTGACCCGCCTGCTGCGCTTCGACCGGTTGGCGAAGGGCGGCTGAGCGGGCGCCGTGCCTCTGTCATGCCAGGCGGGTCAGGACGATGAGCGCCAGGCATGACAGGGTGACGGCGGTGATCCACAGGCGCAGGGCGAGATAGCCGGACGGGAGTTCGCCCCGGCGCCAGGCCGCGCGTTCGGCCGCGAACAGGCCGCCGAATCCGGCCATCAGGATGATGAGGCCGGCGACGGCGTGGCCCAGATAGAGTGTCTGGATGCCCAGCCAGGCGACCGGCAGCGGGATGGCGCCGGTCAGCAGGCGGCGCGTGTCGGCGGACGCGGTGCCGGATGCGGCGAGCAG
>NZ_JABXXP010000203.1 GCF_013376155.1 Nguyenibacter vanlangensis | reverse complement strand
CCACGCGCAGGCCAACCTGGTCGATGGCCAGCCCCCTCGGGCCGGCCAGGGGCGGCTGGCGCTGATCGAAATCCAGCGCGAGGACCTGTCGACCCTGCCCGACCTGCTGGCCCTGCTGCGCGGCGCGGCGCGGCGCTTCATCGTCTTCTGCGACGACCTGTCCTTCGAAAGCGAGGACGCGGACTACAAGGCGCTGAAATCAGTGCTGGATGGCGGCATTTCCGGCCGGCCCGAGAATGTCCTGTTCTATGCCACCTCGAACCGCCGCCACCTGATGCCGCGCGACATGATCGAGAACGAGCGTTCGACCGCCATCAACCCGTCCGAGGCGGTCGAGGAAAAGGTCTCGCTCTCCGACCGGTTCGGGCTGTGGATCGGCTTTCATCATTGCGCGCAGGACGTTTTTGCCGACATGGTCCGCGCCTATGCGCGGGCCCGCGCGCTGCCGATCGCGGATGACGAACTGCAGCGCCGCGCCAATGCCTGGTCGGTCGGTCGCGGCGGGCGCTCCGGCCGCGTGGCCTATCAGTTCATCGAGGACCTGACGGCCGAGCTGGCGCCGCCGGCGGCGACTTGACGCAATCGCATACCTGCCCTTGACTTTGGGGATGGGCCACCCAAGCGCCTGCCTCGAACGCAAGAGAGACGATGAACCAGATTTTTTCGACGGACGGCATTTCCCAGCCCGATGGCGCCCAGGTGGGCGACCTGCGGCGGGTACGCGCCAATCCCGGTTTCTGGTACCCCGTCGCCTGGTCGCGCGAGCTGAAACCCGGCAAGACCATCGGCGTCCGCTATGCCGGCCAGCCCATCGCGCTGGTCCGCCCCCATGAGGGCGCGGTCTTCGCGCTGGAGGATCGCTGCGCTCACCGCCAGGTGCCGCTCAGCAAGGGGCAGGTCAAGGGCCAGTCGGTCCAGTGCTGCTATCATGGTTGGGCCTATGACCGCTCGGGACGGTGCATCGATGTCCCCTACCTGGGCAAGGGCAAGCTGCCGAACGGGGTGCGGACCTATCCGTGCCGCGAGCAGGACGGGCTGATCTTCGTCTTTCCCGGCGATCCGGCACGGGCCGGGGAGATGCCCCTGCCGCCCCTGGCGCAGGCCGCGAACCCGCACTACAAGACCCGCCGCTTCGGCCGGCACGTCAAATGCCATTACAGTTTCATGCATGAAAACCTGATGGATATGAACCATCAATTCATGCACATGAAACAGATGGGCCAGATGAAGCCCCGCTTCCTGGGGCAGGATCGCGGCCCGGGCATGGTCGAGGCGCGCTACAGCTTCGCCCGCACCGGCGGCAGGCAGCCGCTCGGCGAAGCCCTGGTGTTCGGCCAGAAGCGCGACAACAGCGCCCGCTTCGCCCATCGCGACGTCATGACGATCCGCACCGAGTACCCGTACCAGACGCTCAGGATCCAGACCGGGGACGAGCCGCCGGTGATGGATCTGTGGATCGTCTATGTGCCGCAGGACGACGCCCAGATGACCAACCGGGTCTTCGGCCTGCTGTCGATCAAGCGGCCCAAAATCCCCGGCCTGCTGGACGCCGCATGGCCGTTCCTGATTGCCTTCACCGAACGGATCTTCCGCGAGGACCGCGAGATCGTCGAACTGGAACAGGCGGCATGGGACGCGCAGGGCGGCGACCACAACCAGGAAGTCTTTCCGGTCATCTGCGCCCTGCGCGCGCTTCTGGCCGAATGCGGCATCCCGGCGGATGCTTGACGCCGTGGACCTGACCATCCGCCGGACCGCGCACAGGCCGCCGGCATGACGATCGACCTCGGTGAATCCCGTCTCGGTGCGGCGCTGCAGGCCGGCCCGTATCGCCTGCGGCCGCTGCATGCGTCCGACGCCGGCACCATGCACCGCCTGGTGAATGACTGGAGCGTGATCCGCATGCTCAGCCGGGTGCCGTTCCCCTATCCGCGCGAACTGACGGATGAATGGATCGCCGCGGCCCATGACCTGTCGCGGCGGGGAACGGCCTATCATTTCGCCATCACCCACCCCGAATCGGACAGCCCCGATTCGCTGATCGGCTGCATCGGGGTGCGACTCGACAAGGCGACGCGGTCGGCCAGCGTGGGCTACTGGATCGGCCGCCCCTACTGGAATCGCAAGGTCGCATCCACCACCGTCGGCCGCATCGCCCGCTGGGCGCTGGCCGGCCTGCCGATCGAACGGATCGCGGCCGCGGTCGCGCACGACAACCCGGCCTCGATCGCCGTGCTGCGGCGGGTCGGATTTCGCGAAACCGGATCGGGGCGGCAGGATTTCGTCTCGCGCGGCGGGGACCATCCCGTCCTGCTGTTCGAGGCGACGCGCACCGATCTGGAACTGGACATGCCGGACATGGATGACGCCGCCGAAACCGGGATCGATGCCGCCTCCACCCAGGGCCGGGCGCAAAAGCGGATGGTGCTGGTCGCCGCCGTGGCATTGGTCGACACCGACGGCCGCGTGCTGCTGGCCCGCCGGCCCGAAGGCAAGGCGATGGCCGGCCTGTGGGAATTCCCCGGCGGCAAGGTCGAAGCCGGCGAAACCCCCGAATCCGCGCTGGTCCGCGAACTGGACGAGGAGCTGGGCCTGGACGTCACCCGCTCGTGCCTCGCGCCCTATACGTTCGTGTCGCATGATTACGGGCATTTCCATCTGCTGATGCCCGTCTATCTGTGCCGGCGCTGGAAGAACACGCCCCGCCCGCGTGAAGGACAGACCCTGGCCTGGGTCCGGGGGCAGGACCTGTCCCTCTATCCGATGCCCGAGGCCGATCTGCCGCTGATCCCGCTGCTGCGCGATCTTCTGTAAAAGCTATCTGCAAAGGCCAAAGGCTACAGCACGATCGAGCGCGCCAGCGTGAACGCCGCCTGCCTCTGGCCGGGGATGCTGGTGCCGAACGCGAACAGCCCGCCGGTCAGCGGTTCCTGGTCCAGTTGCGCGGGCGACAGACCCTTGCGCGCGGTGGTGACGAAGACGGTGCGATAATCCGGACCGCCGAACGCGACCTTGGTGACGTTGCGCGCCGGCAGCGGAATCGGGTCCACCCGCGTTCCGTCGGGCGCCAGCCGCTCGATGCGCCCCCCCTGCCAGACCCCGACCCACAGGAAGCCCGCGCTGTCGACCGCGATCCCATCGGGATACCCGTCCGCCAGCGTCGCGAAGACCCGCCGATTCGACAGCCCGCCCGCATCGTCGACGTCGAAGGCGAAGATCGTCTGCGCCGGGGAGTGATTATGGTACAGCGTGCGCCCGTCCGGCGACAAGGCGGGGCCGTTGCTGACGATATAGCCCTCGTCCTGCCGATGGATGCGCAAACGGCCGGCCTCCTGGGTCACGGCGTACAGCGACCCGGTGGGGCTGGTCTCGGCGTCGTGCATGGTCCCGAACCACAGGCGGCCCAGGCGATCGACATGTCCGTCATTGATCCGGTTGTCCGGCAGTTCGGCCTCGACCAGCAGATCGAGGTTGAAGCGGCCGGTGGCCGGATCGAAGCGATGCAGCCCGTCCTTCAGCCCGCAGAGAAACGTGCCGTCGGACAGCGGCACCAGGAAGCCCGGCCTGTTCGGCGCCTCCCATGACGTGGTCTCGCCGCTTTCCGGACGGTAGCGATGGATCGCCCGGCCGACGATATCGACGAAATAGAGCGCCTGCTCGCCCTCGGCCCAGACGGGCCCCTCGCCCAGCGTGGCACGCAGATCCCAGACGCATCGCGGCGCACCGCAGACTGGTCCCTTCATCATCGCACTCATCCCCTCTGGCCCCGATCACCTCTGGCCCTGATCGCCTCTGGCCCCCATCGCCTCTGGCCTTGGCCGGTCACGGCGATCATAATGCAAACCCGTCCACTGTTCTGCCACCGGAAATGGGGGCCATGCGCATGAACCCGACCGCCTGCATCCTGGTCATCGGCAACGAGATATTGTCGGGCCGTACCCAGGACGTGAACGTGCAATATATCGCGCGGCGCCTGGCGGAACTGGGCATCACCCTGGCCGAGGTACGGATCATCCCCGACCGGCGGCCGGTGATCGTGGACACGATCGCCGCCGCCCGCGCGGCGTTCGATCATGTCTTCACCACCGGCGGCATCGGCCCGACCCATGACGACATCACCGCGCCCTGCGTGGCCGAGGCGTTCGGCGTGCCCTGGGTCATCCACCCCGAGACGTTCCGCCTGCTGGAGGCCCATTTCCCCCAGGGCGAATTCAACGCGGCGCGCCAGCGCATGGCAACCCTGCCCCAGGGCGCCGTGCCCATTCCCAACCCGGTGTCCGCCGCCCCCGGCTTCAGCATCGGCAACGTCCATGTCCTGGCCGGCGTGCCGCGCATCATGCGCGCGATGTTCGAGGAACTGGCCCCGTCCCTGCGTCACGGCACCCCGGTCGCATCGCAGAGCTGGCATGCGCTGGGACTGTACGAAGGCGCCCTGGCCGCGGGCCTGACGGACATCCAGGAGCGCTTTCCCGGCCTCGATATCGGGTCCTATCCGTTCCGCCGTCCGGACGGGCGGGGCGGGGTAACGCTGGTCAGCAAGGGCCTCGATCCCGCCCAGGTGCGGGCGGCGGCGGACGCGGTGCAGGCCCTGATCGCGCAACTGGGCTGCACCCCGATCGAGGGCGAGCCCCCACCCTGACGCCATGGCCGAAGCGGGGGCCTGAAAGAAGCGGGGGCCTGAAACAGGGGCCCCCAAAGGCGGCCCCCCGGGGCGATCAGCTCAGGCCGTCGCGTCCCATCGCCATGAATTTCTCGCGCCGCTGCGCGATGCGTGCCTGCGGGTCCAGCGCCGCCAGGGGCGGCAGTTCGGCGGCGATCGCATC
>NZ_JABXXP010000202.1 GCF_013376155.1 Nguyenibacter vanlangensis | reverse complement strand
CGACGCCGGCGCCGACGGCATCGCCGTCTCCAACCATGGCGGGCGCCAGTTGGACCCGGCCCCCGCGACCATCGAGGTCCTGCCGGCGATCGCCGACGCGGTGGCAGGGCATCTGGACACGGGGCATCTGGACATCGTGCTGGACAGCGGCATCCGGCACGGCGGCGACGTCGTGATCGCGCTGGCCCAGGGCGCCACGGCGGTCTCCATCGGCCGGCGCGCTGGAACGGCTGGCCCAGGAAATCCGGGACATCATGGCCCTGGCCGGACTCCCCCGACATCGCAGCCTTCAGCCGCGCCGGCCGACAGATCCTCTGGACACCGTGAAGCGCCCGCGCCGGCGACGCGCGTGTTTCGATGCCGCAATGCGTCCCGCGTCGGCGAATCGCTCTCGGCCGCCAGCTGGAACACCAGGCGCCTATGGAGAATCCCCGAATATCGTCGTGAGCGACAAAATATCTTTGAATCCATGTTCGTTCCTACAGTAATTGACAGACTCTTCCATCATTATTGTATAATAATGTAGATATCATGAAGAAAATATAGTATTTTATTTGATATAAATATCGAAATTTTTAATCCTCCATAGGCATTAAAAATTTTTTATGCCATATGGAGAGACACTTAATTCGCCCCGTAACGCAACCGCTTTACAAGAAGCTCGCGGTGTGTATGGATAAACATATCAATAAAATTTAGAATTTCGCGTAAAGATCTAATTTAAAAAACTTTTGCACAAATTCTACGATATTAGGGCCTGTATGCAGCAGCGTTCTACAAATAATTTGTCCTGCGATGTAAGCCAGGTTGCCTCTCCGTCGATTTACGCTCTGGTGGAGCTTCTTCGTTTTCATGGTATCGCGGCCGATGCTGCTCAGATTGTACATGCATGGGGAATCGAACCATCCGCGGCCACCGCTTTGCGTGTGCTGCGGCGTGCGGGCCTTAAAGCACGGGCAGTCCGCTTGCCGTTAAACCGCTTCACTCGGGCTCCGATGCCAGCCTTGGCGATTCGCACGGACGGGACTTTGCAGCTGCTAGGTCGCGTAGGTGATGACCAGGTGTTGTATCTCGATGGCCACACGCAACGTCCAGCAATTGAAGGGATCGATGTATTTCAAGATGGTTGGTCAGGTGTTGCGATCCTCGCGACACGCAAGTCTACCGAGACACTTGCGGGAGTGCATTTCGATTTTCGTTGGTTTCTCAAGGTTGTAAGGAAATATCGTCGCGTCTTCGGTGAAGTGCTGATCGCATCCCTATTTCTTCAAATCTTCGCACTGATGACGCCTTTGGCTTTCCAGATCCTGATCGATAAAGTTCTGGTTAATCGTGGCATGAGTACGTTGGACGTTGTCACGATGGCCTTAACGGTGATTGCCCTGTTCGAGGCGTTGTTGGGCGGACTGCGCAGCTACGTCTTTACTCATACAACCAACCGCATCGATGTGGAGCTGGGCGCCCGGCTGTTTCAGCATTTACTTGCCTTGCCGTTCTCCTACTTCCAGGCACGCCGGGTGGGCGATTCGGTAGCCCGGATACGTGAGCTGGAAAACATCCGTCAATTTTTGACTGGTTCCGCGTTGACGCTTGTCATGGATCTTCTGTTCACCGTGGTCTTCGTAGGAATAATGGCAACCTATTCGTTGAAGTTGACCGCGGTTGTGCTGTTGTCTATTCCGATTTACGTCTTGGTCAGCATGATCGCGACGCCCGTTTTCCGCGCGCGTCTTGAGGAACGTTTTAAACGCGGCGCGGAGAATCAGGCCTTTCTGGTTGAGGCCGTGGCTGGAATCGAGACAGTCAAGGCGATGGCGGTGGAACCGCAGATGCAGCGACGCTGGGAGGAGCAGCTCGCGGATTACGTCCGGACGAGCCATTCCGTATCCAATGTCGGCAACGTTGCGACTCAGATCATACAAGGAACCAGCAAGCTGGTGACAGCGGCTACGTTGTGGGTCGGAGCGCACGAGGTCATTGATGGCGGCATGACCGTTGGAGGGCTAGTGGCGTTCAATATGCTATCTGGACGTGTCAGCCAACCCATCGTGCGCCTGGCGCAAATGTATCAGGATTTCCACCAAACCCGCATTTCCGTAGAACGACTGGGTGATATTCTTAATACGCCGATAGAGCGTGGCTCCGGAGCGAGCGGTAGGCCGCCCGGCCTTTCTGGACATGTCCGTTTTGAACGTGTAAAATTCCGCCATCAAGTCGATGGTCCTCTCGTGCTTGATGAGATCTCTTTGGACGTGTCTGCGGGAGAGATCATTGGAATTGTCGGGCCGTCCGGGTCCGGAAAAAGCACGCTGACAAAATTGTTGCAGCGCCTTTACGTGCCGGAGGGCGGCCGTATTCTTATCGATGGTATGGACCTGATTTTGGCCGATGCGGCTTGGCTGCGGCGGCGGATCGGGGTCGTTCTGCAAGAAAATGTTCTGTTCAACATGACGGTACGCGAGAATATTGCTCTTGCCGAACCGGGCATGGCGATGGAGCGCATTGTGCGGGCAGCAACGCTTGCCGGCGCGCACGACTTCATTCTTGGCCTGGCGGAAGGATACGATACGCAGGTCGGAGAACGCGGGTCGTTGCTGTCAGGCGGTCAGCGTCAGCGCATCGCCATTGCCCGCGCACTTGTCGGCAATCCGCCGATCCTGATTTTTGACGAGGCCACAAGTGCGCTCGATTATGAGAGCGAACGCATCGTTCAACACAATTTGCGCACGATCTGCAAAGGACGGACCGTGTTCATCGTCGCACACCGCCTGAGCACCGTGCGGCACGCGGATCGGATCATTGTCCTCAAGGATGGCCGGCTTGTCGAACAAGGATCGCATGACGAATTGTTAAGGCACGAAGGTCACTATGCGGCCCTCCATGCCTTACAAGGAGGGCCGCATGTCGCGAGATAGTGTAGTACGCATGGAACCGCCGACAGGCTCTCCTGGACGGAGTGATAAAGCCATGGCTGCCTTGTTGCCTTTCCTTGCACGACGTCCGCGGCACGAACTCGAATTTTTGCCGGCTGCATTGGAAATTATCGACACACCTGCACCGCCGGCACCTCGTGCCATTGCCATGGCGATTTGTGCCTTCTGCTGCGTTGCGATCATCTGGTCAATCTTTGGTCGCATTGATATTGTGGCAAACGCGTCCGGAACGGTCATTCCGTTCGGAAAGGTCAAGCTCGTGCAGGCCGTCACGACTGCCAATATCCAGCAGATCTTGGTAGCGGATGGAGATCATGTCACCACGGGACAAGCGGTGTTACGGCTCGACGCGGTGTCGGCGATTGCGGCGCGCGACAAGCAGATGGTTGATTTTGCCGCGTCGCGATTGGCGGTGGCGGGGCTTCTTGCGTTACGTGATCAAATGGCATCTCCGGGATATACGCTACATTTTCATCCCCCGACTGGCGTCACCCCTGCACAAATCGAGCAGGAGTTTGCCTCGATCACGGCGCGTTCCAGCGAACAGGAAGCTAGGCTAGCGTCGTTGGCGCAGCAGATAGCGGAAAAACGCGTTCAATCTGTGGAAAATATCGGGGCTATTGATAAGCTTAAGGCTGAGTTGCCGCTTCTGGCAGGCGCCCGGGATATGTATGCGAAGCTTTATGCCGAGCGTCTGGCGACCCGCGTCAATCTTTTGTCAAGCGCGCAACGTTATTCCGACGCGGCCCATGATCTGGCCATCCAGATTGCCCACCGTGCCGAAACAGCAACGGAACTGGCGTCGCTGACTAAACAATATGCGGCGCAACAGGCGGACTATGTGCGTGGCGTGCTGCAGGATCTGACGGATGCCCAGCGGAAATTGAACGAGGACGAAGCCTCTTACCGTGCGGCTGCGCATGAGGCGAGCGAGACCGTACTCAGGGCACCCGTCACGGGAACGGTGCAGCAACTGGCGGCGCATGGCGATCATGAGGTCGTGACCCCCGGTGAAAAGTTGATGGTCATTGTGCCGGACGACCAACACCTCGTGGTAGAGGCAATGATTGCGAACCGCGACATTGGTTTCGTGCAAGTTGGACAGCGGGTGCAGGTAAAGGTCGCGGCGTTCAAATTTACGCAGTATGGCTTGGTTCCAGGACGGTTGGTATCGGTCAGTCGTGATGCAGTGGATGATACGGCGAAAGATTCCGTGGATGGCTTTTCCGGGCGGGCTGGCACATCTGCAGCAAGCGCGCGGAGCGGCAATGAGCCCGATTTCGACGGCGGCGAGGGCAGCGGCTATGTCGCGCATATCGAACTGGATCGCCCCACTCTTTTTGTCGAAGGTCGCCTAGCACCCCTTCGGCCGGGTATGGCTGTCACGGCCGAAATCCTCACGGGACGCCGGCGCATCATCAGCTACCTTTTATCCCCGCTTAGCCGCGCTGTTCAGGATGCTGGAAGAGAAAGATGAGCGAGGGGGGGCTGGCCGCAGGATCGCTTCGCGGCCGCATAGCAACGGCATCTCTCGGGGGCGGCATCTTGGATCTGTTGCAAATGGGGAAGAGCGAGCCATGACAGAAGCGGGGTCGCACGAGATTTCACCGGTTACTCTTCATTTTGCAGGACAATTTACGATTGATACGCTTAGCCAATGGACTGCGTTGTCTCCGGACAGGGACTTTTGGTGCCGCCTATTTGGATGCGAATAACAATGTGATCATCGCGCCAGTTCTCGGTATGGCGTGGAGAAAGGTAATTGTTAAATTAGATAAGATACGTATCCACCCGGTGAAGGACGCCTTGCAGGGGTGAAGTGTGATTTCTGATCTTAAGAGCGAGCTTAAGGACGTTTTTAAGAGCGGAAGATCGGATGGAAATCATCACGGG
>NZ_JABXXP010000201.1 GCF_013376155.1 Nguyenibacter vanlangensis | reverse complement strand
AAATCGCCCGGCGCGGCGCGCCGCTGGGCCCGACATGCACCAGCCGGCCGGGCGCGTCGCCATGCGCCGCCATCTCGAAGAGAATGCGCGACGTCACGTACAGCGTGGAATTGAGGCAGGACGCGATCGCCACCAGCACCACCAGCGTCATCGCGCCCTCGGCGCCCGGAATGCCGATCCGGTGCAGCACGTCCAGAAAGGGCGAGTGCCCCGGCCGCACCTGGTTCCAGGGGATCAGGCACAGGATGACGCCCAGCGAACCCATATAGAACAGCATCACCCGGATCACGACGGTGCGGATCGCCTGGACGATGTTGCGCGCCGGGTCGGTGGTCTCCGCCGCCGCCACCGTGGCGATCTCGGCCCCGGCGAAGGTGAACAGGATCGCCGGCAGCAGCGCCAGCGACGCGCTGAACCCATGCGGCATGAAACCGCCCTGGTCCCACAGATGCGCGATTCCGCCATGCAGAGGCGGACCGATCACCCCGAACAGCGCCAGCCCCGCCACGATGGTGAACAGGCCGATCGCGCTGATCTTCAACAGCGAGAACCAGAATTCGAACTCGCCATAGCCCCGGACCGAGAACATGTTCACGCCCGTCATCAGCCCGATCAGCCCCAGCGCCACCGGCAATTGGGCCACGCCCAGCATCGGCGCGACGATCAGCGCGGCGGCCTTGGCCTCGACCGACGTCACGACCACCCAGAACAGCCAGTACGACCATCCGGTGACGAAGGCCGCGCGCCCGCCCAGCCCGCGGCGGACATGGCCGACGAACGACCCGGCATCGGGGCAGTCGATCGCCATCTCGCCCAGCATGCGCATGACCATGAACACGATCAACCCGGCCAGCAGATAGGACAGCAGCACCAGCGGCCCCGCCCCCCGGATCATCACCGACGTGTTGACGAACAGCCCGGCGCCGATCATGCCGCCGATCGCGATCATCGAAACATGGCGACTGCGCAACGAATGGGCCAGGCCGCCGCCGCTGGACACCGCCGCGCCCGTGGGCTCGGCCCCTGGGGGCGCGGCATCCCCCGCCTGTCCCACCCGATTCAGCACCGGTGCCTGTCCCCGCCCGGCGGAACGCTGCCGAGCGAGAAGCTGCGCAAGGTTCCGCGCATGGTGAAATCCCCGAAATCCATGTCCAACTGGTCCGACACGCCGTTCGCGAAATAGCGCATGCCGATCGCATAATCCGGGCGCATATCGTGCGAGGACGGGGTGTAGAACGCCACATGCACCCGGCCCGACGGCAGGTGCGCCAGCGCCGGAAAGCCGCTGGACGACGGCGGTCCGCCCCAGCCCAGCAGCATCACATAGGTATATTGCGCCCCGTCATCGCCGGTGCCGTCGAACAGCATGGGGCTGATGGACGGCGCGCCGCTTCCGGCCGCGCGGATGATCGCGGCGGTATGCGCCATCGGGAACAGCGTGCCGGCCGGCAGCGTCACGCTGTGCGGCACGGGCTGGGTATAATGGATTTCCCCGCCCGACGGCCCCGTCGTCGCCTCGCCCATCACGCGGGTGACGGGCCGCCCGTCCGAGGTCTGGACGGTCCGGAAGACCAGGTGCCGCCCGTCCTTCGATTCCAGGGTCGCGTAGTCCGACACCAGGCTGGTCACGCCGCCCGAGCGCGACACGGTCTGCAACCGCAATTCCTGCTGGGTCGACCATGCGGTACAGGCATCGGTGACGGCATAGGTCATGGTGCCGCTGGCCGAGACCGTGTCCCCGCCCTTGATCGTCGCCAATGTCAGGTCATAGGCCGCGCGATGCGGCGCCAGACGGACATCGGGCGCCGCCCGCGCCACCATGACCGTACCGGCCATGATCGTGCCGGACAAGATCGCCGCCAGCAGCACACCCCCCGGAAAAGGCGCCGTCCAGGCACGCCCGAAATCCGTCCAATCGCCGCTTCGCCCCGTCATTCCGCCAGCAGACCCGATTGCGGCGCGGCATGCAACAGCGCAATACGCCCCACCCCCCGCGCCGGACGTCACGCCGCGCGCCTATTCGCCCGCCTTCCCGCCACTCGCCTTCACAGGGCTCGCCTTCACATCGCTCGCCTGCGCATCGCTCCCCTGGCCACCCTTGGACGCGGCCGGCTTGGGGCGCGGCAGGTCCAGCGCCAGCGACAATTCCTTCAGCCGCTCGGGCGGCACCGGCGCCGGCGCGCCCATCATCAGGTCCTCGCCCTGCTGGTTCAGCGGAAAGAGAATCACCTCGCGGATATTCGGCTCGTCCGCCAGCAGCATGACGATCCGGTCCACGCCCGGCGCCGACCCGCCATGCGGCGGCGCGCCATAGCGGAAGGCATTCAGCATGCCGCCGAACCGGGCCTCGACCTCGCTGGCCGGATAGCCGGCGATCTCGAAGGCGCGGATCATCACATCCGGACGATGGTTGCGGATCGCGCCCGAGGACAGTTCGATGCCGTTGCACACGATGTCGTACTGATAGGCGGTGATCGTCAGCGGATCCTGGCCGTTCAGCGCCTCCAGTCCCCCCTGCGGCATCGAGAACGGGTTGTGCGAGAAATCGATCTGGCCGGTTTCCTCGTTGCGCTCGTACATCGGGAAATCGGTGATCCAGCAGAAGCGGAACGCATCCGTCTCGATCAGGTCCAGCTCGGTGGCGATTCGGGTCCGCACCTGGCCCGAGAATTTCACCATTTCGTCGCCCTTGCCGGCGGCGAAGAACACCGCGTCGCCGTCCGCCAGCCCCGTCGCCTCGCGAATCGCCGCGACGCGCTCGGGCTCCAGGTTCTTGGCGATCGGCCCCTTGCCGCCCTCCGCGTCGAAGATGATGTAGCCCAGGCCGCCCGCCCCGGCCTCGCGCGCCCAGGCATTCAGCTTGTCATAGAAGGCGCGCGGACGATCGCCGGCCCCCGGGGCGGGGATCGCCCGCACCGCGCCGCCGTCGGCGACGATGCGCGCGAACAGGCCGAAACCGGACTCGGCGAACGCCTCGGTGACGTCCGAGATCAGCAGCGGGTTGCGCAGGTCGGGCTTGTCGCTGCCATAGAGCTTCATCGCCGTGGCATAGGGAATCCGCTCGAACGGCGCCGCGCTGACGGTGCGCCCGCCGCCGAACTCGCGGAACACGCCCTCCATCACCGGCTCCAGCGTCGCGAACACGTCTTCCTGCCTCGCGAACGCCATTTCGAAATCAAGCTGGTAGAACTCGCCCGGCGACCGGTCGGCGCGCGCCGCCTCGTCGCGGAAACAGGGCGCGATCTGGAAATACCGGTCGAAACCCGCAACCATCGCAAGCTGCTTGAATTGCTGCGGCGCCTGCGGCAGCGCATAGAACTTGCCCGGATGCATGCGCGCCGGCACCAGAAAGTCGCGCGCCCCCTCGGGCGAGGACGCGGTCAGGATCGGCGTCTGGAACTCGACGAAGCCCTGCTCGGTCATGCGGCGGCGCAGGCTGGCGATCACCTGGGCCCGCAGCATCATGTTGCGATGCACCTTCTCGCGCCGCAGGTCGAGATAGCGATAGGTCAGGCGCAGATCCTCGGGATAATGCTCATGTCCCGCGACCTGAAAGGGCAGTACTTCGGCCGCCGACTGGATCTCGACCGCGCGCGCGCGCAGCTCGATCTCGCCGGTCGGCAGGTTGGGGTTCCGGGTCGCCGCATCGCGCAGCACGACCTCGCCCGTGATCGTCAGCACGCTCTCGACGCGCACCCGTTCCACGACGTCCAGCACCGGCGATCCGGCGGGAATCACGATCTGGGTGATGCCGAAATGATCGCGCAGGTCGATGAACAGCAGGCCGCCATGATCGCGCTTGCTGTGCACCCAGCCCGAGAGGCGGGCGGTCTGCCCGGCATCGCTGGCCCGAAGGGCGGCGCAGCTATGGGTACGGTACGCGTGCATGGTCTTATCCTGTGTCACCTGATCAAAGACGGGGCGCAGCGCACCCCGTCCGGACGAAGGCGGAGGAAGCCGGGCCCGGCGCCCCCTGTCAAGGCCGGACCGGCTTCCGTCCCGCCATGCCCGCCCGTTATGCCGGCCCGTTATGCCGGCCTCGTTACGCCTGTTCCGGAAACAGGCCGGCCAGCCCGTCCCGCGAGGCATCGCAGCAGCCCCGCTCGGTGATCAGCCCGGTCACCAGCCGCGCCGGGGTCACGTCGAACGCCGGATTGGCCGCCCCGCTGCCCGGGGGCGTCAATTGCACGGTCTCGATCCGCCCGTCCGCCGTCCGTCCGGTGATCGCCGTCACCTCCGCGCCGCCGCGTTCCTCGATCGGAATCTCGGCCAACCCGTCTTGCACCCGCCAGTCGATCGTCGTCGACGGCAGCGCCACCCAGAAGGGCACGTCATTGTCATGCGCGGCCAACGCCTTCAGATAGGTGCCGATCTTGTTCGCCACGTCGCCGCTGCGGGTCACCCGGTCGGTGCCGACGATCACCATGTCGACCATGCCGTGCTGCATCAGGTGCCCGCCGGCATTGTCCGCGACCACCGTATGGGGCACGCCGTGGCTGCCCAGTTCCCACGCCGTCAGCGACGCACCCTGGTTGCGCGGACGCGTCTCGTCCACCCAGACATGCACCTTCAGCCCGGCATCGTGCGCCATATAGATCGGCGCCAGCGCGGTGCCCCAATCGACGGTGGCGATCCAGCCGGCATTGCAATGGGTCAGGATGTTGACCACCCCGTCCGCCCCCCGGCGCGCCGCAATCTCCTGGATCAGGCGCAGCCCGTGGCGGCCGATGGCCTCGTTCTGCGCCGCATCCTCGTCGCAGATCCGCCCTGCCTCGTCATAGGCGGCGGCGACGCGTTCGGCGGCGGGCAGCGGGCTCAGCCGCGCCAGCATG
>NZ_JABXXP010000200.1 GCF_013376155.1 Nguyenibacter vanlangensis | reverse complement strand
GCCGGTTATCGCCGCCCGGTGGTGATCGGCGCGGGGCCGTGCGGGCTGCTGGCCGGGCTGGTGCTGGCGCAGATGGGGCTGCGGCCGCTGATCCTGGAGCGCGGCAAGATCGTGCGCGAGCGTACGGTCGACACGTTCGCGCTGTGGCGCAGGTCGGTGCTGACGCCCGAGAGCAACGTCCAGTTCGGCGAAGGCGGGGCGGGCACGTTTTCGGACGGCAAGCTGTACAGCCAGGTCAGCGATCCGCGCCATTACGGTCGCAAGGTGCTGGCGGAATTCGTCCGGGCCGGCGCGCCGGAGGAGATTCTGTACCTGTCCAAGCCGCATATCGGCACGTTCCGCCTAGTGTCGATGGTCGAGCATATCCGGGCCGAGATCGAGGCGCTGGGCGGTGAATACCGCTTCGGCACGCGGGTCGAGGAGGTGCTGGTGGAGGCCGGGCCGGACGGGCGGCGGGTCGTGGGCGTGCGGCTGGCGGATGGCGGCGTGGTGGAGACCGGCCATGTCGTGCTGGCGATCGGCCACAGCGCGCGCGATACGTTCGCGATGCTGCATGCCGGTGGCGTGGCGATGGAGGCAAAGCCGTTTTCGATCGGCGTGCGCATCGAGCATCCGCAATCGGTGATCGACGCCGCGCGGTTCGGCGCCCAGGCGGGGCACACGCTGCTGGGGGCGGCGGATTACCGGCTGGTGCATCACGCGTCGAACGGGCGGGCGGTCTATTCCTTCTGCATGTGTCCGGGCGGCACGGTGGTCGCCGCGACGTCCGAGGAAGGGCGCGTGGTCACCAACGGCATGAGCCAGTATTCCCGCGCCGAGCGCAATGCCAATGCCGGGATCGTGGTCGGAGTGACCCCGCAGGCCGACTATCCGGACGGACCGCTGGCCGGCATTGCCTTCCAGCGTCATTGGGAACGGCAGGCCTATCTGGCCGGAGGCGGCGATTATCGCGCGCCGGCCCAGCGCGTGGGCGATTTCCTGGCCGGCCGGCCGTCGACCCGCTTGGGCGCGGTAGAGCCGTCCTATCGCCCGGGCGTGACGCCGACCGACCTGGCGCTGTGCCTGCCCGCGTTCGCCGTCGATGCGATGCGCGAGGCGCTGGCGGCGTTCGGCCGGGAACTGGACGGGTTCGCCATGGAGGACGCGGTGATGACCGGCGTGGAGACGCGGACATCCTCGCCGTTGCGCATTCCGCGCGGGCCGGACGGGCAGAGCGTGAATACCGCCGGGCTGTTTCCGGCCGGCGAGGGGGCGGGCTATGCCGGCGGCATCCTGTCGGCCGGGATCGACGGGATCCGCATCGCCGAGGCGGTGGCGCTGAGCCTGGCCGGGCGGGAGGTGGACGGGTTGATCCGCCAGACCATGACGCGGAGCGCGTCCGCGCAGTAGCGGAAAGGGTGAGCAGGACAGAGGCTTGTCCGAACAGGAGTCGCCTGCATGAGCGGGAGCCATATCCGTTCACACGGTTTACGGATATGGCTCCCGCTCATTGTTTTATCGAGCATCTTTATCCGATTGAAGGACCATTCGATCGGATGATGCTGTAGTGTCCTTTCGATTCCAAAATTCGCCTGCGAATTTCGGAATCAGGACACTAGATGTTTAGTCGAAATGTTTAGTCGAACGCTGTGCTCAGTTGCGTCCGGCCGTTCTGTAAGCCGAGGATCATCGCGGAGAGCATCGGCTCGGCGAGAGCGCGCAGGAGGCGCTCGACGAAGGCTTCATAGATGACGCCCTTTGGGAATTTGACGATTGCGGTGCGGTTTTCGTCGCTCCAGGCAATGAGATGGTCGGTGCCTGCAGGAATGTCGTTCACCGATTTCTTGATTGCTTCCCGTCTGTCGCTGCGGATCTGTTTGACCTCCATAATGTTGTCCCTTCCATTCCAGCCTGCGTGAATTGATGGAAAGGCGCGACTTCCTGAAAATACCAATGTCGGCAGCGTAGGCGATTTCCCAGCTTACAAGGATCTGGCAGGGTGCGATGTCTCTGCCGCCGAGGTCAACGAGGTCTGGTTCGCCAACTCCATGGCGGGGACTTCATCGACCGGTCGGACAAGCTCGTGCTCATTGGTGGCCCCGGCACCGGCAAGACCCATCTGGCCACCGCGCTTGCCGTGCAGGCCATCGAACATCACCGCAAGAAGGTGCGGTTCTGGTCCACGGTCGATCTCGTCAACGCCCTTGAGCAGGAAAAAGCAGCCAATCGCGGATCTGCGTCAGTCGGTCGGAAGCCGAGATCGTTCTCCCGAAGCGTGGACTGGCGGGACGATAGCGCCGCGCGCCGCGCTTCATAAAACAATCATATTTATGATCGTATTGATATATATTTGAGCAGAAATATGACTTGACATGACGTATTTTGTCGAGATGATATCGCTCAAGGATCAAATGCCTCGAGAGATGTCCTGACGTGAATGAAGCCTGTGTCGCAGCGATAGACGGTGGAGGCACGAAAACACTTCTGATCGTGATGCGCCATGACGGCTCCATCGCGCACATGGTGCGCAGAAACGGCTCCAATCCCTTCGACCAGCCGCTGTGGCGTGACGTTCTGCGCGATCTTATGGGGCATGTCCCCGCCGCGACGGCGGCCATCGGGCTGGGATTGGCGGGCTATGGCGAGAGCCGGACGGTGACCGCGCAGCAGCAGGAGGCCGTCCGTCATGCCGTTGGATGCCGCATCGAGCTGATGAATGACGTCGCCATGGCGTGTGCCGGTGCCTTTGCCGGCCAGCCCGGTGTTCTGCTGCTATCCGGCACCGGGTCCATGGCCTGGGCGACCGATGGGGCCGGCCGGCAGTGTCGCGTCGGGGGGTGGGGCAGCCTGTTTGGCGACGAAGGAAGCGCCTTCTGGATCGGGCGGGCCGCGCTGGCCGTAATGACGGAATTGCTGGATGGGCGGAGGACCGCTGATGCGGGGTTTCTTGCATCCTGTGCCGACGCCATGGGCCTGCCGCGCCAACCGGAGGCCTGTGGCGCGGCGCTGCTGGAATGGTATGGCACGCTCGACCACGAACGTTCGGCGGTTGCCGCATTGGCCCGGAGCGTGTCGGACCTGGCGGAGCGGGGCTGCCCGACGGCCGCGCGCCTTATGACGGAGGCGGCGGGCCATCTGATCGCCCATATCGAAGCGGCACGCCGGAAATTTCCGGACGTGGCGCTTCCGTGGAGCTATGCCGGGGGCACGTTGCGGAGCAGTTTCCTGCGCGGCGCCATTGCCGCGCGCTGCGGCGCGCCGGCACCGCCGCGACTTCCCCCCATCGGTGGGGGGGTGCTCACCGCGGCGCGCCTTGCCGGCTGGGCCCCGGATGCAAACTGGATCAATCAGCTCGCCCGCACGCTGGATGCCGCGGGCCTGGGCTCCTGAAAGGACGGCCTTACCTCATGAACGCCACCGAGCGCGGCATACGCGAACAATTTCCCCTTTGGAACAAGGTTGGGATGGGCGACATCCGTCCTGACCCGGCATCGGTCAATATCGTGGTGGGATGCGGGACATCCGTCCATATCGCCGACGCCATCGCCGCCAGCCTGAACGCCCATGGCATATTCTCGCGGGCGGTTGCCGGCAATGAATGGACACGACGCCCGCAGGATTACATTCCCAGGCATCTCCGCCCGAATGTGCTGGCGCTTTCGCGCAGCGGCGAGTCGACCGAGACTGTCGCGGCGGCCATCGTAAGCCGCAGAAACGGGCTGCATGTCACGGCCTTCACCTGCGCGCCCGGCACGAGCCTGGAGAAGAACGCCGACGCGACCGTCCTGGCGGAGACCCATCCCGAGGAAGGCATCGTCATGACGGCCTCCGCCAGCCTCATGCTGCTGATGGGGCTGCGCTATGCCGGGATTTCCGTCACGCCCGAGACGACGGCCGGAGCCGAGGCCCTTCTGAACGCCGCCGACCCCGCGCTTGCGTCGCTCATCGACGGCCGGTCGCATTTCGTGTTCCTCGGCGCGGGGGCGCTGTATGGCGTGGCGCGCGAGGGCTCGCTCAAGCTTCAGGAAATGAGCCTGAGCCAGACCGAAGCGCATCACCCGCTGGAATATCGGCATGGCCCCGTCAGCCTGATCGACGAACGTTCGATGGTGGTGTTCCTCTATCATCCGGATACGCTGGAAGAAGAAAGTCTCCTGGCCGGGGAGCTGATGGCGAAAGGCGCGCGCGTGCTGGGGATCGGCGGCCCGGGCACGGTTTCACTGTCCGTCACGGGCGACGCGGATGTCCGTCCGCTGGTCGTTCTGCCGATGCTTCAGCTTTTGGGGGAATATGTCGCGCGGGCCCGGGGGCTGGATACACTGGCGCCGCGCCATCTGACCAAAGTCGTGACGATCGCCTGACATGCGCCTCGCCCCTTTCCTGGACCTTGTCCGCCAGGCGCATGATCCGGCTGTTGCCCCGCAGGCGCGGCGGGGCCTGACGTCCGTCTGTTCGGCCCATCCGCTGGTGCTGGAAGCGGCGCTGGCCCGCGCAGCCGTTACCGGGCGTCCCGTCCTGATCGAGGCGACCTGCAACCAGGTCAATCAGGAGGGGGGGTATACCGGCATGACGCCGGCCGATTTCCGCGATCGCGTCCTTGCGGTCGCGGCGGCGGTGGGCTGCCCCAGGGAGCTGGTCCTGCTGGGCGGAGACCATCTGGGCCCCAATCCGTGGAAATCCCTGCCGCCCGACCAGGCGATGGCCAAGGCGCTCGACATGATCGAGGCATTTGCCGGAGCGGGCTTCGCCAAGCTGCACCTCGATGCGAGCATGGGCTGCGCGGGCGAACCCGCCGTCCTGTCGGACGAGGTGGTGGCCGAGCGCGCCTGCGCCCTGGCCCGGCGCGCGGAAAGCGT
>NZ_JABXXP010000199.1 GCF_013376155.1 Nguyenibacter vanlangensis | reverse complement strand
GGGGCCGCCGCCGGCTGCGCGGTCTTGGGCACGAACCAGCCGGCATTCCCGCCCGAGGACGAGGCCCCCTGGGCAAGCGCGCCGGTCGAAGCCAGGCCGGCGCCGGTCATCACGACGACCGCGACCAGTGCGGAAACGCCACGGGTACGAAGCCCACGGGTAGAAAGCATTGTCACCTCAGAATTGCTGGCCAAAGCCAAAGCGGAGCAACTGCGTCCGGTCATGTCTCTGTTTCACGACCGGGATGCCGAGATCGATGTTGATCAGGCCGAACGGGCTTTTCCATGAAAAGCCGACACCCGTGCTGACGCGCGGCGACAGCGTGTCGCCATAGACCGGCGTATAGCGGGGCATATCCTGCGGATAGGCGGTATAGCGCCGCGGCACGCGCAGCCCGTCCAGCCCGCCGGCATCGACGAAGTAGCGGCCGCGAATGCCCATGTCCGCCGCCAGCGGCATCGGGAAATTGACGGTGGCCGACGCGGTGTAGATGAAGCGCCCGCCGATGAAATCTTCCTGCGAGTGCATCGGATACTGCACGCCCTGCCAGGTATAGGCCGGGATGCCCTTGGTGCGCGGACCCGCGCCGCCATCCAGGAAGCCACGCAGCGTGTTGCCGCCCAGATAGAAATTGTCGATGATGTCGCTGCGCCCGCCCCAGTTGGCGATGTCGCCCGCGCCGCCGGTAAAGGCGACCGTCCAGTCATGGTTGCCCATCAGGTCGTCCAGCGGCAGGTAGTAGGCCGTATCCACCTTGCCGCGGACATATTTCTCGTCGCCGCCCAGGCCGGCGAAATCGCCGCCCAGCCGCACGACATAACCGGAATGGGGCGACATGCGGTTGTCACGCGTGTCGTAGGTCAGCGTGGTGCTGAGCTGCGACAGCAGCGACCAGCCGGTCTGGTCCAGCACGTACCACGACGCGTCGCTGTAGGCGTTGTTCACCTGGCGGTCCGTCAGGGTATAGCTCCAGGACTGCGACAGGTGGTTGTTGTAGGCATAGCCCATGCGCAGCGAGAAGCCGTACCGGCCTTCGGAATAGTTCTGATAGGTCTGATAGTTGTTCTGGATGCCGAAGATGTCGATGCCGGCGACCAGGTTGCGGTTCAGGAAATACGGGTCGCTGACCGAAATGTCGGCCTGGCGCTGGTAATAGCCCAGGGTACCCGAAATGCCCGCATCCACGCCCGAGCCCAGCAGGTTGTGCTGCTTCAGCCCGATATTGCCCAGCACGCCGATATCGGTCGAATAGCCGCCGCCCAGTGAGAATTCGCCGGTCGGCTTTTCCACAACGTTGGCGGCCACGTCGACCCGGTCCGGCGCCGAGCCGGGGCTCTGGTCGATCGAGACCGAGCTGAAATACCCCAGATCCTGCAGGATGGCCTTGGAATATTTCTTGTCGGTCGGGGTGTACGGATCGCCTTCGGCCATCGGCAATTGCCGGCGGATCACCTGGTCCTGGGTGATCGTGTTGCCGTTGATGTCGATCCGTTCGACATAGACGCGCGGCCCTTCGCTGACGTCGAACAGCAGGTCGACGATGCGCTTCTCGGGGTTGCGGGCGATCTCGGGCCGGACCATGGCGAAGGGGTGGCCCTGGCCCTGCAGCCGCTCTTCCATATCGGTCGCATTATGCTGCACCGCGCTGCCGTCATACCATTGATGGGCGAACAGTTCGATATAGGGGCGCAGCGACGCCGCGCTGACATGGCGCAGCGACGAACGGATATTGACCCGCCCAAGCCGGTAGCGCGGCCCCTCCTCGATCGTGAAGGTGATGTAGAAGGATTTGCGGTCCGGCGACAATTCGCCGGTCTGGTTGCGCACCTGCGCGTCGACGAAGCCATTGCGCAGATAGAAGCGGCGCAGCAGTTCGGCATCATAGCGGATGCGTTCGGGATTATATTCGTCCGCCGAGGAGAAGAAGCGGTACCACGCCGTTTCCTTGGACGAGATCACCTGCGCCAGCCTGGCCTCGCTGAAGGCATGGTTGCCGACGAAGGAAATCTTGCGGACCAGGGTCTGCTCGGCCTCGTTGATCTGGAACACCACGTCGACCCGGTTATGCGACAGGCGGATGATCTGCGGCGTGACCGTGGCGGCGTAACGCGCCTTCTCGGCGTAGACGCCCAGGATCTTCTGCCGGTCCGAGGCCGTGATCTGGGTCGAGAAGACCGCGCGGGGACGCAGCGCGATCACCTTGCGCAAATCCTCGTCCTTCGCGGCGTGGTTGCCCTCGAAGACGATGCGGTTGACGATCGGGTTCTCGACCACGTGGACCTGCAGCACATTGCCCGCGCGATGCAGCGTCACATCGCGGAACAGGCCGGTGGCGTACAGGGTCTTCAGCGACCGGTCCAACTGGTCCTGATTGAACGGATCGCCCGGCTGCACCACCATATAGGACAGGACGGTGCTGGTTTCGATGCGGTCGTTGCCGCTGATCTGGATTGCTTCGATCACCCCGCCGGACGGCGCGCGGGCGACCGCCGCCCCGCGCGGCGCGGAATGAGGCTGTGCCTTGGCCGTGCCGGCGACGAACAGAGGGACGAGGCAAACCGACGCAAGAAGCGTAGAACGTTTAGTCGGCAAAATCGGCTTCCCCCAAACCAGCGGTCCGTAGGCGATAGGCGTCCGCGCGCGGATTCTCCGCACCGACGGTCGTTCGCGCCCGTACGGCGGAGGTATCCGAAATCCCCCCCGTCGCGCAAGCGCCTCCGTCATATCCGCGATGATGGCATCATCCGGCCAGAGATGCGACCCATCGGAACAGTCCGAAATGCGACAGATCGTTGAACGTCGAAAACAGGAACAGCCCGGCGATCACCGCGAAGCCGGCCTGAAAGCTGATGTCGCGCACCTGGCGCGGCACCGGCCGCCCCAGCAGGGCCTCCAGCCCGTAGAAGACCAGCCGGCCGCCATCCAGCACCGGGATCGGCAGCAGGTTGATCAGGCCAAGATTGATCGACAGCAGCGCCATGAACGACACCAGGCTGGCCACCCCGTACTGGGCCACCTGGCCCGACATCTGCGCGATCCGCAGCGGACCGCCCAGATCCTTGGCACTGTGCTGGCCGGTCAGCATCTGCCACAGCCCCGCCAGGGTCTGGACCGACAGGCGCCAGGTTTCCCCGAACGCGGCGGTCACGGCCGCCACCGGACCCAGCCGCTGGCTGACCGCGGCGGTGAACATCACGCCCAATTGCCCGCGCCTCGCGCCCGATTCGCCCGCGACCGTGCCGATCGTCACGGGCAGGGTGACGTCATGGCCGCCGCGATGGACGGTAACGTCGGTCTTCACCCCCGGCTCGGCCGCCACCACCGCCTGGATGCCGGCCACGTCGGCCACCTTGTGCGCGCCGATGCGCACGATGACGTCCTGCGGCAGGATGCCGGCCGCGGCGGCGGCGCTGCCCGACACGACCTGACCCACGACATTGCGGATTTCCGGCCGGCCCACGGTGGCGAACAACCCGGCGAACAGCACGATCGCCAGCAGGAAATTGAACACCGGCCCCGCCGCGATCACGATGGTGCGGGACAACACCGGCTTGTCATGAAAGGTGCGCCCGGGCTGCCAGGCCGCCATCTGCTCGGGCGTCGCCTCGTCCGGCCCTTCGAAACCGTGGGGCTTGACGTAGCCGCCCAGCGGAATCGGGCAGAGCCGCCATTCCGTGCCGACCCTGTCGTGCCAGCGCAGCAGCGGACGCCCGAAACCGATCGAGAACACCTCGACATGCACGCCCCGCCAGCGCGCGGCCAGGTAGTGGCCGAGTTCGTGGATGAAGACCAGCACTCCCAGCACCAGGGCGAAGGCGAGGACGGTCCGAAGCAGTTCGGGCATGATGAAGGGGGTACTCCTGGTAATGTTCGGGGCCGAAACCCGGATCAGGCCGCGCGCTGCGCCGTGCGCAGCCGCGCCGTCCGCCGGGCCTCCTGGTCCCAATGCAGCACGGCCTCGAGCGAATCGGCCGCCTGATGACCGAGCGCCTGCATCGCGTCCTCGACCACCCGGGCAATATCCAGAAAGCCGATCGCGCCGCCGAGGAACGCCTCGACCGCGATTTCATTGGCCGCCGACAGGATAGTGGGGACGGCGCCGCCCGCGCGCAAGGATTCGCGGGCCAGGCGCAGCGCGGGAAAGCGCGCCTCGTCGGGTTCCTCGAACTCCATGCGGCCCAGCGCCGCCAGGTCCAGGCGCGGCGACGTGGTGGCCATGCGGCAGGGCCAGGCCAGCGTATGGGCGATGGGGATGCGCATGTCGGCCGAACCCATCTGGGCCACGATGCTGCCGTCGGTATAATGCACCAGCCCGTGCACGACCGACTGGGGATGGACCACGACGCCGATCCTGTCCTCGGTCAGGGCGAACAGCCGCGCGGCCTCGATGACCTCCAGCCCCTTGTTGAACATCGTCGCCGAATCGATGGTGATCTTGGCGCCCATGGTCCAGGTCGGGTGGCGCAGCGCCGCCTCGGGGGTGGCCTTTTCCATGTCCGCCAGGCTGGCCCGGCGGAACGGCCCGCCCGAGGCGGTCAGCACGATCTTCTCGATCCCGTCTACCTGGCGGTCGGCCATCGACTGGAAGATCGCGTTATGTTCGGAATCCACCGGCAGCAGGGTCGCGCCGGCATCGGCGACCGCGCGCAGCATCACGTCGCCGGCGCAGACCAGGGCCTCCTTGTTCGCCAGGGCGATGGCGCCGCCGTTGCGGACCGACGCCAGGGTCGGTTCCAGCCCGATCGCCCCGGTGATCGCCGCCATCGTCCAATCCACCGGCCGGGCCGCCGCCTCGATCACCGCCTGGCGCCCGCCTGAGACCGCGATCCCGCTGCCGTCCAGCAGCTCGCGCAGCT
>NZ_JABXXP010000198.1 GCF_013376155.1 Nguyenibacter vanlangensis | reverse complement strand
CTGCCGCGCGGAGGACATGGCGGCGCCCACGGCCCGGCCAGCGTCCGGGCCGGCGTCCGTATCGGCCAGGGTGGCGTGGTCGGTCATGCCGCGCTCATGGCTTCGCGGTGGCCTGGGGCGTCTCCATGCCTCCAGGCGTTGCCGAAACCCAGTAGGTGCCGCTGTCGGCGACGGGCAGGAAGCGCCGGTAGAGTTCGGCGCGGGTCGCATCCGGGTCCAGGTCGCGGAACAGATCGGGATGGAACCATTTGGCCATAACTTCGACCGCCAGGATGTTGTACGGCGAATCGTAGAACGAATGCCACAGCCCGTAGGCATGGCCGTCCCGGACTGCCGCCAGGGTCGCGATGCCTGGCCGCTGCAGCACCTGCCGGACCGAGGCGCGGGCAGCCGCCGGGTCGATTTCCGCGCCCATGCGCACGCCCGGGCCGCGATAATCGGGCCCCTTGGTGCCGTCCACGACGTAGAAATCGGGGTCGGCGGCGATCACCTGTTCCAGGTCGATGTCGCCGATATAGCCGGGCAGCAGCGGGGCGGCGATATTGCGGCCGCCCGCCGCATCGATGAAGGCGCCCATATTGCCCCTGCCCGCGGTATGGCAGCAGGATTCGCGGGTGCCGGCCAGCATTTCCAGGAACACGCTGGGGCGCGCCGAATCAGGCAGGGTCGCGAGCCGGGCGCGGATATGGTCGAGATGCGACTGGTAGAAGGCGATAAAATCCTCGGCTTCCCGACGGCGATCGAGCACCGCGCCCAGGATCCGCATCGATCGGACGGTGTCGCGCAGCGGATCGGCGCGGAAATCCACGAAGACCACCGGGACATGCGCGCTTTGCAGTTGCGCAACCAGTTCGCTGGCCGCGCCGGGGCCGTGGCCGCTGACGGCCAGGATCGCCAGGTCGGGGCGCAGGTCCAGCACCTTCTCGGGACTGACCGTGTCGGCCGTGGTCTTGCCGATCAGCGCGACCTTGGCCGCCGCCGGGAACAGCGCCGCATATTTGTCGTAGCTCTGGACGTCGGCCTCGCGGAATTCGCCCTGCCAGCCGACGATGCGATCGAACAGATGGGATTTTTCCAGGGGGGCGAGCGCATAGACCAGCCTGCCCTCCCCCAGGACGATCCGATGCACGTGGGCGGGGATGTCGACCTGCCGGCCCGCCAGGTCGGTGATCGTCTCGGCCCGGGCGTGGCCGCCGATTCCGATCGCGGCGCCCCACAGCATCAATGCGGAGGCGGCCAGGCACCGGATCGTCCGGGGGCGTTGTCCTGTCAAACTGCTTCTCCTGCTAGAGCAGATCCCGTTCACACGGACTCGTTTGAACGGGTGAAGATGCGCGATAAATAACAACATGGAGCATTTCCGCTGAACCGGTGTTCAGTGGAAATGCTCTAGATGCGAATTGTTCTTAGCTGCATTGACGGGAGATGAGAAGCATTCGCGAGCGGAATTCGCGCGGGCGCATGGCAGCCATGCCGGCGCTCCCCGCGGCCACTCAGCTTTTCCTGTGTGCGGCGCGGCGCAGCAGGATGCGGACCGATCCCTGGTTGGCGGCATGCGGATGGGTGACGGCCAGGATCAGCGGCCGCAGGTCGGGCCGCCCCAGCCAGAAGGGCAGTTCGCGCCGCAGGACCCCGCCCCGCTGGCCGGAGCCGAGGCCGGTAATGACCTCGACGCAGCGGAGATTGTCCGCCCTGGCCTGGATCAGGAACGCATGCAGCCGGGAAAAGGCCGCCTGCACGTTCTGGCCGTGCAGGTCGAGCGTGCGGGCGGGACGCAGCTTGCCGCTGACCAGGGCACGCCAGCTTGTATCGTCCAGGCCGGGACGGCGGCGGCCGATTTCGATTTCGGCCTGGGTGCGGACCAGCGTGTGGCCGGGCACGCGGGGCCCCGGCATGGCGGCGGCGGGGGACGGAGTTGACGGCTGGGTCGATGATCGGGCTGTTGGCCGATCGGGATCGGTTGTCGGAGCGGGCGCCGGAACGGGTGCCGTCCCTGCCCCGCCTTCGGATGGCGGCCGGGGAGATTTGCGCGCAAGCGGCGTGATGTCGCGGACGAAACTGCTCCAGAGCGCCTGTTCGTCTTCTCTGAGGATCCGCCGGCGGCGCACGACCCTGTCCTCCGCCCGCGTGGGGCGGCCCCGCGCCGCCGCCTTCATGCGGATCGAAGTGTCTTAGAACAGAAAGCGTCCGGGGAACAGAAAGCGTCCGGGCCGAAGGCCCGAACGCGGTGCCGGCCCGTCTTACGGCGTGGCGTTGGCCAGGGTCTTGCCCTGATAGGTGCCGGTCAGGGTCTTGAGGAAGGCGACGATGTCGGCGACGTCGTGATCCGACAGGTCGTGATACGGCGTCTGGTAGCGCGCCATGTCCCGCACCGCCTGGTCCAGGGTCTTGACGCTGCCGTCATGGAAATAGGGCGCGGTCAGCGCAATGTTGCGCAGGTTCGGCACCTTGAAGCGTTCCGCGTCGGCATTGGCGTGGGTGACCATGTAGCGGCCGCGATCGGCGTCGGTCAGCTTGCCGCCGCGATCGGTGAAATAGTCGCCCTCCAGGCCCATGGCCTCGTAGGCCTGGCCGCCCAGCGCGACGCCGCTGTGGCAGCCCGAGCAGCCGATGCTCTTGAACAGGGCGTAGCCGTTCTTTTCCTGCGCGCTCAGCGCCTGTTCGTCGCCCTTCAGGTAGCGGTCGAAGCGGCTGTCCGGGGTGATCAGGGTCTTTTCGTATTCGGCGATCGCGTCGGTGATCCGCTGCTTGTCGATGCCGTCGGACCCGAACGCCGTCTGGAAGGCGGAGACATAGGTCGGGTCCTGCCGCAGCTTGTCCGCGACGCCGTTCCAGTCATGCGCGCCCATTTCCAGCGGGTTCATCACCGGGCCGGCGGCCTGGTCGGCCAGGGTGGCGGCGCGGCCGTTCCAGAACTGGCTCATGTTGAAGGCCGAATCATAGACCGACGGCACGTTGATCGGGCCGTGCTGGTTGTTGATGCCCAGGGCGGTAACCCGGCCATCGACGCCGCCATGGTCCAGCGCGTGGCAGCTTGCGCAACTGACGGTGCCGTTGCCGGAAAGCTGCTTGTCGAAGAACAGGCGCTGGCCCAGCGCGACCTTGCCGGCATCGACCGGGATCGTTTCGGGGACCGGCTGCACCGGTTCGGCGGCGAAGCGCGCGGCGACGCCCGGGGTCGCGTAATGGGCACGCCGCTCGGCCGCGATCCAGGACAGCAGCGCATCACGCTGCGCCTGCGACAGATGGGCGTGCCAGTGCATCAGCAGGTAGAGCGTGGGCGGCATGCGGTTCTGGCGGATCACTTCCTCGATCCGCGACAATTGCTCCTCGGACGGCACGGTGCCGTTCTGGAAGGCGGCCAGCACCGGCTCGATGCGGAAATGGCGCAGGCCCTGGTCCAGGTCGCGCCGCATCAACTGGTTCGCCACCGGCACGTGGAAATAGAACGGCAGGTCCGTGCTGCGGGCGTGGCAGTAATCGCACCGGGCCTCGCGAATCGCGGCGAAGGCCGCCGCGGCCGTCGGGTCCTTCAGCGTGGGAGAACTGACCGACAAGGTCGGAGCCGTTTCATGGTCGAAATGAGTCAAGTAACCGATCACGCCGCCATAGGCGGCCACACCCAATGCTGCGACGGATAGTACGATCTTGCGGACCGACACGGCAATTCTCCCCTGATGCGTTGGGGACGGTGTGCCAATCCATCAATTAACTGTCAAAATAATCTTTTCTATCAAAACCATCGAGTGAATCGATGATATTGGGCCGGGCGGCGTCATTTCATCGTGTCGTTCATCATCCGGGCCAGTCGCTCACGCGCTATATTCACATAGTCCGTATCGAGATCGATGCCGATCGCGCGCGCGCCTTCGGCATGGGCGGCGACCAGAGTGGTGCCGGTGCCCATGAACGGGTCGAGCACCACGGCGCCCGGACGACCGTGCAGGCGGATGCACATGCGCGGCAACTGCACGGGAAACGTGCCCGGATGGTGGAATTTCTGCGCCTTGTCCTGCACGGTTTCATAGGGGATGAACCAGGTGTCCCCCCGGCAGCGCCGGTCCTGTTCGTGCCCGCGGCGCGCGATGTTGGATTTGTCCTTATAGGGCACGCCGATGTCCAGGCGCCGCAATTCCACCGTCCCGCTGCGGGTCAGGTGAAACAGATGCTCGTGGTTGCGATGCAGGTAGCGCGCGCTGTTGACCGGCTTGAAATGGCCGAACGTGTCCTCGTCCACCGAGACGGATTTGATCCAACTGATATGGTTCTGCAGGTAGAAGGTCGCGCGCAGGCGGGTCGCCAGTTCGAAGGGAATCCAGGGTTGGGAGGACGACCCGGCGATATTGAGGAAAAACGACCCGTCGGGGCGCAGGACGCGGTGCAGTTCGGCCGCGATCGCCATCATCCAGTCCAGGTATTGGGCTTCGGTCATCCGGTCGCTGTAGGTCCGGTAGCCCAGCCCGATATTGTAGGGTGGCGACGTCACGACGACATCGACCGATTCGGGGTCCATCCTGCGCAGCACGCGCAGACAATCGCCCCGGTACAGCACATGCGGATCGAGCGCATAGCGCAGCGTGCGCGGCACGGCCGCCGCCTTGGCCTTGGCGCCTGCCTTGCGCGGGGACGTCATGGCTCGGGTTCCTTCAGGGCTGCCGGGTGACGACGGGACGGGGTACGAAGACGACCATCCGGCCATCCTGGCGCATCGCGCCGGCGACCTGCTCGGCCTGGTCGCCCCAGCCCAGAAACAGGTCCGCCCGCCCTGGTCCCTGGATGTCGGTGCCGGTATCCTGCGCGAAGACCAGGCGCCGCCAGCTTGCATTCGCGGGCGCGGGCAGCGTCGTTTCGACCCAGTTG
>NZ_JABXXP010000197.1 GCF_013376155.1 Nguyenibacter vanlangensis | reverse complement strand
GGGGCGGTCGGCGGGGCCGGATGGGCCAGCACGAAGGCGAGCATGGCCGTGACCATGAGCATGACCAGCGGCGTCATGATCCCGACCAGGTCGACGATGCGCCTGGCGTTGCAGACCATGGCAAGCCAGGCCAGCGCCGCCATGATCGCCGAACCCGCGGCCGCGGGCAGGCCGAATTGCTGCTGGATCGACGCGCCGCCGCCCGCGACCATGACGGTGATCATGCAGAACAGGCAGACGCACAGCACGAGATCGAGCGCGGGAGCCGCCCGCCGGCCGAACAGGCGGGTCATCGCCTGCTGGTGGGTGTGGATCTGCAACTGGCAGCCGATGGCGTACAATTCCAGCACCAGCACGGCGAACAGCGCCCCCGAGACCAGGCACCCCAGCAGCCCCGGCCGCCCGAAGGCGGAAAAGAACTGGATGACTTCCTGCCCCGAGGCGAATCCGCCCCCGACCATCAGGCCGATAAAGACCGCCCCCAATCGCAGCACGTCCTTCATGCGGAACCCTTCCCTGCGGCATGCCGGCCCATCCCGGCCGGTCCGTTACGGTATCCAACCGGAATGACGGACGCCAGTCAGCGCGACGCGGTCGAAACCGGGGGCAGCGCGGACAACGTGGCCGGAACCGGGTGGGCCGGCGGCAGCCGGCGCAGCCTGATCTGGAAGGTCGGGTCGCCGTCGGGCGCATGCAGCCGCTGGATATAGACCCGCTGGGTCCGGTAACTGATCCAGACCCGGTTATGGCGCAGGAAGTCCGCGCCGAGCAGCGCGTGGTCGATCTCCATCGGCGCGACCGCGATCCACGGCTTGTAATAGATCGCGTGTCCGACCTGCAGGCTGTCGAAACGGTGCAGATGGGCTTCGAACCGGTTGTCGTCGACCCCGTGCATATGGCCGTGCGGGTCTTGCGACAGGCGGGCGCGGTCCACGCCGGCGTGGCGCGCATCGCCGGGCAGGATCACCGTATGGCCCGCGCCGCTGTCCAACTGGGCGGAGACGCGATGCCCGTTGAGCAGGACGTCGATCATGATCGCGGAGTCGCCCTCGATCTCGATCGGCGCCATGTCGGTGGGGCCGCTCCAGGTCGGGGTGGGGGAATCGCAGCCGGAGACGGTGTACAGATCGAGTTGGTGGGCGGGCAGGTCGAAGACCGGTTCGGTGGCCGCGAGGAAATTGCCGCCGAACAGGCCGACCACCGGCAGCCCGCCTATATGGCCGGGAAAATGTCCGGCCACCGCGAAGAGCGTATCGCGCGCCGTGCCCGAGCCAAGCCCGAGCCGGTCGACCGTGACCACATTGCCGACGGTCTGCCCGCCCACGCCCTGGATGGGAACGAACTGGCCGGTATAGGGCAGGCGCAACGCCTCGGCGGCCTCGGGCGAGACGATGCTGAAGGCAGCCCCTGTATCGATCAGAAAGGCGACGGGCGTGCCGTTGATCGTCGCGCGGACGATAGGCTGGCCGACATCGTTCATAACCTTGAGATCGCCGAGGGTGGAGACGACGCAGCGCCGCGGGCCGGACGAACAGGCCCCTTGGACCAGACCCAGGACCAGGCATGTCAGCAGGCAGGCCAGCCGGCCGGCCATCGCCCGGCCGGCGGACGGGCGGCGGGTCGTCGCGGCCTTCACCGCGCGATCCGTGAGGCGGAAATTCTTGCGTTCATGATTCATGCCGGCTCTGCGGTCCTCGTCCTCTTTTGCCTATCGCACGCGCATGCCCGCCCTGGCGTCCCAATGGAGCGGGCGGTCGGATCGAGGCAGCGGCGCCTCGGCCACCTGGCCGATCGCGACGCCGTGGGGCCAGTCATGCGGGCAGATCGCGACATAGCGCGCATAGCCGCCGGTGCCGCCCTGGAATTTCGGATAGCCGATGGCGACCAGACAGCCGGTCGGGCCGACCTGGTCGAGATTGGCCAGCCCTTCGGCCTGGGCGTAGCCGTGATGCATCAGCCAGTGCTCGCCTTCCAGGGTCGGCGTGTCGTCGGTGTCCAGCGGTTCATGCCCATGGAACAGGATGTGCCGCCGCAGATGCAGGAATTGCAGGGCGGCCAGCGACACGCCCGGGAAGCGGTCCTGCCGCGCCAGGGCGGGGTCGGGCCAGCCCTTCGACCAGTCGGAGCGGACGAACACCACCGAACCGGCGGGGATACGGCCGTGCCGGGCCTCGAAGGCCGTGATGTCGGCGACCTGCAACTGATAGCCCGGATCGCGCGCGACCTTGTCCTGCATCGGGATCACCACCAGCGGGCGCAGGGTATAGGTGGGCGGCAATTCGTCGATCGAGGGATATTCGGGTGCCCAATGAGCGGGCGGGTCGAGTTGCGTGCCCAACTGGTCGGTGGGCAGGACATAGCGGCTGGCCTCGAATCCCGACGCCGCATAGGTGAAGACCTGCCCCTGCCGTGCGAAGGGCGGCACCGCGGTCGCGGCTTCGGCCCGCCCGAAGACCGGCGGCGCGAAACCGGCCCAGACGGGCATGGCGGGCGTGATCACATGGGTCAGGTCGATATATTTCGCCCCGCGCAGCGCGCTGTCATAGACCGCCCACAGCCCGTCCGCCGCGCGGGCGGATATGGGGAACGGCGCAAACGCGCCGAGCGCGAGCAGCACGCCCAGGACCGCCGATCTTTTGAAGAATCCGGCATACGCCACGATGTATCTCCTTTTCATTCCCCCTTTCCACCCTCTTTTTATCCTCCGTTCTGTCCGGAGCGAGGCAGCGCGCCCTATTGCCGCAGCGCCGGGCGGAACGGCGCGACCGTGCCGTCGGAGGGCAGCGGGGGAAGGCCCAGCAAGGTCATGACCAGCGGATAGACATCGACATTGTCGAAGGCGCCGATGACCCGGCCGGGGACGAAGGCCGGGCCGGCGGCCAGGAAGGTGGCGTTCATCTCCGGCGCCATGGCGTCATAGCCGTGATCGCCGCCGACCGTGCGGGGCGGATGGGCGGCCGATGCTGCGATCATCCAGCCGACATCGGCCACGCAGATGAAGGCCGGCACGCGCGGATTATGTCCGTAATGGAACCGTTCCGGCAGGTCCTGGCGACGCGTGCAGGCCATGTGGTCGTGATGCGCCAGCAGCGCGGCCGCCAATCGCGCCGCCTGCCCGGGGGTGGCCCCCGGGGCGACCCCTGGGGCGACATCGACGCCGGCATAGGCGCCGCCCGTGACGAAGCGGAACGTGCCGGCCGGGGCGATCCGGTCCAGGTAGACGATCCGCTGCATGCTGGTGGCGGCCATGCCGTGGTCGGACACGACGATGATGTCGGCGTCGATATGGCGGGCCCGCAGCCCCGCCACCAGCCGGCCGATCGCCTGGTCGATCAGCGCGGCGGCGGCCGTGGTCTGCGGCGCGTCGGGGCCGAATTCATGCCCGGCATGATCGACCCGGTTGAAATACAGGGTGGCGAAGCGCGGGCGCCGCGCCGGCGGACGGTCGAACCACGACAGAAGACGATCCACCCGGTCGTCCGGCGGCATGGCGCCGTCGAAGGGCAGCCAGTCCGCGGGACGGACGCCGTGGATCGGGGCCTCGGACCCCGGCCAGAACAGGGTGGCGCTGCGCAGCCCGTGCCGTTCGGCGGTGACCCAGACCGGTTCGGCCTGGTCCCACCAGCGCCGGTCGGTAACGGCGGCGCGGTTGCCCAGGCTGAAGCGCATGCCGGGCATGGCGGGGTCGTACATCGTGTTGCCGACGATGCCGTTGCGGTCCGGCCGCAGGCCGGTGACCAGCGTGTAATGGTTGGGGAAGGTGATCGACGGGAAGGACGGGTGCATGGCCACGGCGCGCACGCCCGACGCGGCCAGCGCGTTCAGGTTGGGCGTCACCCCCCGGTCCAGATAGTCGGGCCGGAATCCGTCGATCGACACCAGGATGACCGGGGGCGGGCCGCCGGTTTCAGACCCCCCGGTTTCGGGCACCGACGCGCAGGCGGCAACCCCCAGCGGCAGGAGCAGGGCAAGAAGACGAAGCAGCCGCGGCATCAGGCAGGTTTCTCCGGCGACCGGCCGCGCTGCCGCGGGGGTCAGGGCTGGGTGGATGTCGTCACCAAGCTATGCTGGCGATCCCATTGACGGGCAAGGGGGAGAAGCAGGACGAACAGCACGGTGCATCCCGCCGCGGCCATCGCCAGGTCGAGGAACAGGCCGGCATAGACCTCCGCCCCCCCGGCCTGCGCCGCCACCGTGCCCGAACCGATGGCCGCCAGATTGGCGACCATGCTGCCGAGATACATCGCCACCCCGACTGCGAGGTAATAGGCGCCCATCATGAAGGCGCCGATGGACCGGGGCACGTAGCGGGCGATGACCGCCAGGCCCAGGCCGCTGATCAGCAATTCGCCCACCGACAGCGCGCCGTAGGCCCAGATCATCACCCAGGGCGTGACCCGCCCTGCTCCACCCGCCAGCGCCCCCAGCCACCAGATGACGAAGGCCAGCGTGACCAGGGCGAAGCCGATGGCGAATTTCTGCGCCAGCGACAGGTCGCGCCCGGCCAGGGCCATGCGTCGGTACAGCCACGCCAGCAGCGGGCTGGCCAGCATGATCCAGATCGGATTCAGCGCCTGGAACTGCCCGGCGGACAGGCTGAACAGGGTCAGGCCGCCCAGCCGGACCTGGCCATGGACGCCGCGCAGCGCAAACAGGGTCAGCGACGTGATCATCTGCTGGTAGAAGATGAAATAGACCATGCCCTGGAGCGAGAGCATGTAGGCCATGCGCAGGCCCGGCCGCTGGGCGGGCGCGGCGCGGCAATAGATCGCGGTCCAGCACCCCAGGACCAGCAGGCCGGCAATGAACACGCAGGCGCGGGCCAGCGCGGCATGGGCCAGCACCATGCTGAGCGCGCCGAT
>NZ_JABXXP010000196.1 GCF_013376155.1 Nguyenibacter vanlangensis | reverse complement strand
CGCGGATGGCGCGGCTTTCGACGGTGCGGGCGGTCGCGCGTTCGGCGCGGGCCAGGGTCGCAGCATGCAGATCGGCCAGCGACAGGTAGCGCTCGTCGTCGGGGCGGGAAAACCATTCCGAGGACACACGGGCGTCACGCCGCCCCCGCGACGGGTCGATGCGGAATCCCACAGGGCGGGCGGACGGCAGGATGGTGGTAGCGGACATGGAGACTCTCCTCTTGGGCCGGATATTCGGCATCCGAGGCAAAGCCGCCCTCGCTCTCCCTTGCAGGCCAGCTCGACATAAAAAAAGCGGCTTCCGGGAACCGGAAGCCGCCAAGGATCATTCGCGTCAATTGGCTCTCAATGAGCAAAATGGAGCATGGCCCTGACGGCCGTAACCAACGGAGGCACCAATGTTCTCGCCTCATACTGAGAGAGCACATACGTGCCTATCGTCATCACGAGGAAATGAGTCAAATAAAATTTCCATTTTTTACTTTCACACCACCTTTTTTCGATAGATTTAAGCAGTGTCTCTTCAAAAGATAGAAGAATAACGGTCAAGGCACCGCTCCAGGAAACGATCAATATGATTGAGATCACCCAAAGAGTCGGATTGGAAAGCGCCTTCGCAGCTTCGCTGACCGTAACAATCAACAAAAACCATCCAAAAAGTTTGAATGGTATTTCACAGATTTTCAGCCATCGTTCGATACTATCTGCCTTCGTGAACCAACCGACAAACTGAACGCCCACGATTCGATTTCGAACCGAGCAGTATACATTATACATGTTCATGCTGGACCCTTTCCGCAATACTCGACGAGTAGCGATTTCTATTCACGGTCATCGTCGAGAAACGCACAAGCCACGATACACGCACATCGTGTGCTGCAAACGCCAGAAAATGAGAAAAGCTAGTCTGCGGCGACATGCGTCTCCGCGAAGGAGGCCTCCGCAGCATTATCGCCTCTGACGTTATCTGACTGATTGGCCAAAGATGGTGAGCCTGTCCGCAATGCCTCCGGCAGCCAGCCGGAACCGTCCAGCAACCGCTCGGCCTCGCGGGCCATGTCGGGCTTCTTGAGGTGGGCGATCATCCGCGCGGCCTGTTCACCGCGCCCCTCGCGCACCGCCTGCAGAATGCGCGCCTTGGTGACGCGGCCGAGATAATTATCGATTGTCGGCGTCCAGCCCGCCTCCACGGGATCGAGACGCAACGCCGCCGCCAGCCGGTCAGCCCGGGCGATCCGCCGCTCGATCGTCCGCGGCGAGACGGCGCCGTAGGGATGGACCTTCTCATAGAGCGCGTTGACCCCCTGGGAGAGGCAGTGCGCCAGCAGGGCGAGACGGCTGTCGTTGTCCAGATGATCGAGCCAGGTCCAGAGCGCGTCTTCGCCGGTGGGCAAATCGGCTTTCCAGGCCTCGTCGCGTGCCTGCACCTGATGTGCCGGAATGCTGCCGGCGAGGTCCGGTCCCTGGACGGGGAACGACACCGTACGGACACCGGCCTGAAGGCACGCGCCGTCATAAATATCGTGGAACAGCACCAGGCAGAGCGTGTGCAGGAACTCGGTGAGCGCAACATGCGGGTTGCTGGCGAAAGCGTCACGCAGCGCGAGCGTCCGCCAGGCGGTCAATTCGGTGACGAGCCGGTCGGGCAGCGGCTTCAATCCATCCTCGTCCTCGGGCTCGTCGTCCTCCGTGACCGCCTGGCTGGATACGGCACCAGCGTCGGAAGCCTCGGAATCGGCATCGTCATCCGTCTCCCCCACCTCAGCGTCAGCCGACGCCGCATCGTCATCCGGGTCGGTCGGCATGTCCTCGGGGCGGACGAAGCCCCGCGCGACTAGCAGCGTGCCGTCGCTGTCGAGGCTGACGAAGACCCCAGCACGCGCCATCTCGGCCGGATCGAAGGTGACGGGGCGCGTTTCCAAGACTTCGATGGCCTGCTCGATCTCGCCCAACCGGGCGTCGACGTCGGCGGGCAGTTCGTCGGCCTGGGCGTATTCCGCCTCGATTGCCTCCTGTTCCGCGCGCAGGGCCGCGAGGCGAGCCAGTTCGTCCTCGGTGATGGCGACCGGCCGGCCTTCGATTTCGTCGAACGCCCGCGTATGCCCCCAGGGGAAGGACAGGGCGGTTTCGACCCACTTCCAGCCTTCGGCGCGGATTTCGGCGGTCGCAGCGCTCAGCTTGTCCATGGCCAGCCGGTCGAGCAGGGCGGGGTCATTCAGCCAGCCGCCATCGTCGGCCTCGAACAGATCGCGCATGACGTGGCCGCCGGCGGTGACATAGACATCGAGCCCGACGAAACGGACGCGGGCATCGGATGCGCGCACCGTCTTCTCGGTCAGCATCCGGCGGATCAGATAGGGCTCGCGGTTATGGCCGCCGGATAGAATCTCCCATACCTGGTCCTGACGCGCGTGGTCATCGCTGATCGAAAACGCGATCACCTGGTCGAGCCGCATGCCATCCTGCTCATAGATATCGAGCAGCTTTTCCGAGACGGTCATCAGGCGCAGGCGCTGCCTGACGACCGTGACCGGGACGAAGAACGCGGCAGCGATCTCCTCTTCCGACAGGCCCTTTTCCAGCAGGGTCCGGAAGGCGCGGAACTGGTCCAGCGGATGCAGGGAGACCCGCTGGACGTTCTCGGCCAGGGAATCGTCTTCGGCGAAGATGGGCGATCCGGCCTCGCGCACGACGCAGGGAACCGGCGCCGTCTTGTTCAGTTTCTTCTGCCTGACCAGCAGCTCCAGGGCGCGGAAGCGGCGTCCGCCCGCCGGCACCTCGAACGTGCCGGTTTCCGCGCCGTCCGCGTCGAGGACCGGCCGCACGTTGAGGCTCTGCAATAGCCCGCGCCGCGCGATGTCGGCGGCCAGTTCGTCGATCGACTGCCCGGCCTTCACCCGGCGGACGTTGGACTGCGACAGCACCAGCTTGTTGAAGGGGATACCACGGGACGAACTGAGGGTGATTTTCTGGATGGCGCTTGCCATGGCCGGAAACTCCACGACGGACGACCGGAAGACCCTCTCCCAGCCTCGAAATCCGTCGCGAAACCTCCCCTTCCCTCTTCCTCTGCCCCGGCCTCATACCCCGCGCATCCCGCCACACGCGTTGAGGAACAGGTCTGCCTGCCCGGTCTTCTCGGTGTCGGTCAGCGGGACCGTTGCCAATGGGGTCGCCGAACGATGCAGGAAGACCTCACCGTGAATGCCGCGCAGACCACGACGCAGAGCACGATCGACCTCGACGAGAACGTTCGGCGAGCGCAGCCAGGCCGGATGGTCATAGACGACCCGTGGTTCCCAGCCCATATCCGCAAAGATGGCGCAATCGGGCATGGGACCGATCTCGCCTTGAGCGGCCATCATATTGCCGGAGCGCAAGCGCGGCCGTCGAAAAATCTTGGCATAAGCGGCCACCGGCCACTCTGGCCGACAACGATGTCGACCACAGGTGCGCCCAGCATAAGCATACAGCAGATTACGCTTCGACGGTGATATAGCCGGGTAGAGCCTCGATACGTCCCAGCCACTGCCGAAGAGCAGGATACGCTTCCAGGGAAACGCCCCCCTCCGGAGCCAATTTCAGATAGGGATAGGCTGCACAATCAGCCAATGTCGGTCCCTCGCCTGCGAGCCACACGCGGTCGGCGAGATGGCGGTCGATAATCGGTAATATCTTCCTACTGGCTGTCACTACGTCGTCGTACCGAAGGGGAGAATCGAATTTTTTCACCAGTCGTGCGTCCGCCGGGCCATGCTGGATTTCGTTGGCGCTGACAGAGAGCCATTTGACGATGCGAGCGCGCACAGCCGGTTTGCTTGGCCACCACTCCGTCTTGTCATGTTTTTCAGCAAGATAGACGAGAATGGCCTGGGAATCCCAGATAACAGTCTCACCATCCTCAAGGACGGGCACCTGCTGCCAGGGGTTGAGCGCCGTGAACATAGGCGTCTTGTGTGCACCGGCGACCAGATCGACGTCACGGATATCGAGATCAATCCCAGCGAGCGCTGCGAAGAGCCTGACCTTGTAGCAATTTCCGGATGGGGGGCAATTGTAAAGAACTGGTAATGTCATGACCGGTCATTCCTTTTTCCTCATTCGGCCGGAGAAGCAGTGAGGCATCTTCGGCATTTCCAATGGGAAGTCAAAAACGAAAGACAGCCGACGCAGAGAATGACCGGTTCGTACTTTTTCGTTCAGAGACACGTGGCCACCGCCCTTCCCTGGCGTCGGGCGGGTCGAAAGGTGTTTTCCCAGTGGGCGTACGCACCTCCTGCCTATTCCCCTGCGACGAACAGCCGAGACTGTTCACCACGGGACCATAGGTCCGGGTGTTGTATTCGGCAGGCCACCCGACATAGGAGGCCGCCCACATGGAAAAAGCGTTTCGACACGCCGAGACGAATGGTACCAAAACGGGCTACAAAAGGGAAGCGACCAGGGCGTTACCGACCTGGCGGGGGTCATCTCTCGGCCATGCGCAAATATGACCGGTCCGCATGCCGCCTTGGCTTCCTGCATCACGACCACAGGTCCGCCCGCCCGGGCGTCGCGGCGAGCGCGCCAGCGCCGTGTCGCCGGAGGTCACGATCATCTCGTACAGCCCGGGATCAAACCCCAGCCGCGCCAGCCGTTCCGCATTATAGGGACCGGGCCGCCCCGAATTGCTCAGCAGCAGCACACGCCGGCCCGCATCGCGCAGGCGGGCCAGCGTGCGGCGGACACCCGGATAGGGCGCCGCGCCATCATGCAGGACGCCATATTGATCGACGAACAGCGCGTCATATTCTCCGACGAGGGCCGCGATCCCGGCCAGCGCGCGCACGCTCATGCCGCCCGATCCGGCAGGCGGGCGGCCGTGCCGCCATA
>NZ_JABXXP010000195.1 GCF_013376155.1 Nguyenibacter vanlangensis | reverse complement strand
CCGCGTGCAGGCGCTGGCAGCGAAAGCCGCGCAGCGCGCCGCCATGCCCGGTCACCGCGACGTCGCCGATCCACTCATGGCCCAGCCCGAAGCCATAGCGCGCCGGCGTCCCGTCCGCGAAACGCGTGGGCGCCGCGAGCCGGCGATACAACCCGTCCGTGTCGTCGCGTGTCCGGTCGATGAAACATTCCCACGCCAGCATGTCGTCCAGGCTCGCCGACAGGCCGGCATCGCCCGTCCAGAAGATCCTGTTGGCCGCCGGAAAGAAACCGACCGTGCCATTGCCTTCATAGCCGACCACCCCGCCGGCCGGCGCCGCCGTATCCGGGGTGAAGCGCATCGTCTCCATGCCCGCCCGCGCGAAGATCCGCGACTCGTACAGCTCCCCCAGCGACCGCCCGGCCTGCGCCTCGACGATGTCCGACAGGATCCGGAAATTCCCGTTGGAATAGGAATAGAGCAACCCCGGCGGGAAATGGGTACGCCGCATCCGCGCGAACAGCGGGGCGGCGTCCACCCGCCGGAACCGGCCTTCGGCATCCGCGCCGTGCAGGACCGTCAGCGCCCAGTAATCGCGCAGGCCGGACTGGTTGTGGCAGAGCTGCACAATGCTTGGGTGCGGCCCCTCCAGGTTGGGCAGGTGGGCGGCAACCCGCCCGTCCAGCCGCGCGGAGTCGCCGACCAGGTCCAGCAGCACGGCACAGGTAAAATGCTTGCTGATCGAGCAGATCGGCAGGGGGGTCGCCTCCGTCATTGGCAGCCGGCGCCCGAGATCCGCATAGCCCCAGGCGTGTTTCAGGACGACCCGCCCGTCCTTGACGATCCCCGCGACACCGCCGGGCCCCCTGAATCGCTCGGGCAACGCCCGAACGAACCGCCCGGCGGCATCAAGATCGAATGCTCCCATCATGTCCTCGCGTCAGGCGGCCGAAAAACCAGTCTACTCACATGCCCGGCGTAGACAAAATGCGATCAATTCTTATTCTCAATATTCAAAGTGAAAGCGTGCGCAACATCATCATTTCCCATAATCACCGCACCGCCCCCACCAACGCGAACGGCACCCCCTGCGGATCCACGCACTGCACGATCCAACTGCCCCCCGGCACCTGCTGCGGCCCATGAACGACCTGCCCACCACCCGCGCCGACCCTGGCCACCGCCGCGTCGATGCCCGCCACGGTAAAATAATAGAGCCACCCCGGCGCCACGTCCGTCCGCGTCATCATCCCGCCCGCCGGCACGCCGTCTATCGCGAAAATCTGATAGACCCCCATCGGCCCCATATCGATGGCCTCTCCCTTGGTCCAGCCGAACAACCCAGCATAGAACGTAAACGCCCCCGCTTGGTCCGAGGTGCTGAGTTCTCGCCACCCGACATGCCCCACCGCCATCGGCGCTGCTTCCGGCCTCGGACTTTCCTCCTGCCCATGAAACAGGGCAAACACGGCGCCCTGCGGATCGCTGACGACCGCAAAGCGGCCGACAGCAGGAATGTCGCGCGGCGCAACATATATCGCGCCCCCCGCGGCCTGGACCGCGCCCGTGACGGCATCGACATCCGTCACACCGATATACCCGATCCAACTCGGCCGCGCGCCCATGTCGCTGGCGGCTTGCGTCAATTCCATCAAGCCGGCAACCGGGACATCCTGAGCACTCAGCAGAGTATAGTTCATCTCCGGCATTCCGGCGTCCTTGACGCCCCAGCCAATCACGCTGGAGTAGAATGCCGCAGCCGCCGTCGATTTTCGGGTCAGGAGTTCGTACCAGACGAATTTATCTCGTAGGGTCGACATGACGCTTCTCCCAGCATCCCTGTCCGATGTTCCGAAGACGCTCGACAGGACCTGTTTCACCCAAGAGCATGGTGGTATGCGCGAGAACCCGCTTCAACCCCTCCTTTCATTCCCAAGTAGAGCCTACAGGACGGAAATTACGGCCGCCGGCAGGTCCGCGACAGGAGGAGGCAGGCTCTCATTCGGAACAAAATCTGTTCCACCAAGCCTGTTAACATTGCGGTATTTGTGGATTGCACTTTCCCGTCCTGAAAAGGACGTGGCGTCCCATAGGGGAACGGTATCCCATATATTTATCAATAGGTTAGATTGTAAAACTTCCCCTTGCTATAGATCGTGAATCAGTCACTTAGCGGGGGTTTGTAAAACTGCGGCGCCGATTCTTGCCCCTTGTACTCCCACCCCAATCCGTGCGATTCTGCGCGGGCTGCGGCGGCGTGGATGGACACGCCCTGCAACCAGTTCCCCCTGCCACGAGTAGGTGGGGCATTCGGGATCGTCGAGCGATCCCAGTTTCGGGTCCCAACTATCTGGTAATTCTGGATGGTTGGCAGCCGCCGTGGGGAATCACGGACGCTGCCCGGCGCGCAAGACGGGAAGTCCTCGGATGCATACGGGGCAGAGGTGGGCCGTGACGGAGCCGCCGCGGCCGGTGGAAGCCCGGCGCCCTATCAAAAAGAAGTACCCAAGCGCGCGCAGTCGTACTAGGATTCCGGCATGAACTACATGCCGCCCTTGACCGCGCTCACCTGGGAAGAGCGCATTGACCATTACACCCGCACCACCGGGTTCCCGCGGAATATCTTCATGGGCGAGGATGGCCGAGTCGTTGGCACCTGGATCATGGGAAATGACTATCGGGTGAAGTCCACCTATTATGGGGGATACCCGGCGACCTACCTACGGCGCATCAAGGCGCTGTTCCCGGACAAGCACCGCCCGCTTCACGTCTTCAGTGGCAAGGTAGACCTGGAGACGTTCCCCGGCGACACGGTGGACATTAACCCGGCCCTGTCACCCACCTACATCGATGACGCTCAGAAGCTGGAGACGGTGCCGCTGGAGCAATACGACCTGGTCCTAGCGGATCCGCCATATTCGGTCGAAGACTGCGAGCACTATGGGACCAGCATGGTCAAGCGAAACGCGGTCATGCGTGCTCTCCAAGGAGTCCGGCCGGGCACGCACATCGTCTGGCTGGATCAGGTCCTCCCGATGTATCGCAAGGACGCCTTTGCCGTGGAGGCGACGATAGGAATGTGGAAAAGCACCAATCATCGCTTCCGGGGCATCACGATCTTTCGGCGTCTATAGGCCCAGCTTCTCGCGCAGAGGTCGGGAAAATGCCCTATGCAATCGACCTTGAAGACCACCCCCACCTGCGGGAGGATTAGCTCCATCATACTGGCTCATATAGCGCAGCACCTTTCCAAGCCCCTTATCATCGAGCGAGATTTGGTTCGGCGTTGCTTGCAGTTGCCGATAGAGCGAACGCTCAAGCTGTTGGCGTCCCCCCATACTGGTGACGGGTGGATTCTGAATTTCGGCCGCTTCTTCTGGAGTGAGAGTCAGGTCGAATTTTTTGGCTTGCTTAGGCACAGATACATCTCCCGAGTCGCCCGGAGAGTATCCCACGATACAATGAGATGAGAAAATTTGCGCATCATCACGCCGCCCGCATCTCCTCCACCAGTGCGTCCAAATCCTCACCCCGCGGCGATACGCCCGGGATGCCCAGCCAGTTCTGCCGGCTGACCAGGCCATAAGCCTCGTCGGCGATCGCGTCCCACAGATCGACCGCCATCCGCCGCACGCCGCCCCAGGTGAAGACGTGCCACCAGCCGGGCTCATACCCGACGATCGCGATGCAGTGGCCGCCCTCGATCGTCTGATCGCCGGCCGGATCAAGCGCCCAGTCGCCGCCGGATTGCATCAGGTAGGCTGGCACCTGGATTCCCGCATAGACGCCGCCCAGATAGGCCACCGCCCGCCGGAGTCCGTCATGGTCATGCAGGTCGATCGCGCCAAACGCCGTCAGATAGTCGCGGGTCTGGCCCGGCCGCGCATAGCCGGCACGCCGCCACCGGTCCAGCGCATCCAGCATCACGGTCCCGTCATCGTTCGCCCCCGTCGCCGGGTCGAAGCCGGTGCAGGCCGCGTAATTCTCCAGGCACATCGTCGTGGTCAGCAGCACCTCGGCCTGCGCGTTCTTCGTCCAGGTGCCGATCAGCGCCGCCATCGCGGCGAAGGCGCAGTCGCCATAGCGCTCATTGCCCCACATCGCATAGGTCACGTGGCGCGACCATGCGACCTGGGCCGGGATTGCCGGCAGCCGGGCGGCGAGTGGCGCGGCGAGGCGGTAGGTGCGCGGATCACGCTTGGGAGGCAGCTTGCCCAGCCGCCTCCCCACGATCTGCATCACCCTCATACGCCCCGATACAGCGCGGCGCGCACCTGCGGCGCGGGCAGCGCGGCCGCCGTCACCGATACGGACGCCGGCGTCAGACCAACGGCCGCCTCGATCAGCGGGACGATCTGCTCGGCCGTCTGGATGTAGCCGGCCACCGCCGGGTCCAGGGCCGACGCGACGGTCCCGGCCACAGACAGCACGGTCTGAAACTCAGTCGCCAGCGACGATGCCCAGCCCCGGCCCGTGTTGATGTCGATCGAGCCCGACGTGGACGCGTTGATCTGCGCCGTGATGGTTTTGATCTGGGTCAGCGCCGCGTTGACCTGCGCGACCTGGTCCGCGGTCAGGTGCGACGACAGCGTGGGGATGCTCTCGATCGCTTGGGCGGCAAAATCCAGCGCGCCGGCGTCGGCCGCCAGTTCGGCTGTGTTGATGGTGGTTGTGCCACCGGTGGTTGTGCAGGCGACGACCGGGACAGTCAGGCCCACGGCGAGAACAGCGGCGGCCAGGCGGTGCAGAATATGGGTCATGCGTTCAGCTCAAAAAAAGGGCGCCTTGAGGCGCCCGATTGACAGATCAGTGGGGATTTCGGTTTTGGTGGCAGGCCGGATCAGGCCGCCGGCGCCGCGCTGACCGGGTCGGTTCCGGCCGGCGCCTCCGGGGGGGACGCGGCAGGGGC
>NZ_JABXXP010000194.1 GCF_013376155.1 Nguyenibacter vanlangensis | reverse complement strand
CACCATGGCCCACGCCAATGGCGGCTTCGCCAACACCTGGCCGCCCGCCTCCGGCCCCCGGCAGCAGAACCCGCACATGCACCTGCTCGAAGCCGCGCTGGCCCTGTTCGACACCACGGGCGACGAAGCAGACGCCGCCCTCGCGCATGACCTGGTCGATCTGTTCCGCACCCGCCTGTTCGACCCGGCCACCGGCACGCTGGGCGAATTCTTCACCGGTTCCTGGCAGCCCGTCGCGGGCCCCCAGGGCGCGCTGGTCGAACCCGGCCACCAATATGAATGGGTCTGGCTGCTGCACGAATATGCCCGCCTGACCGGCCGGCCCACGGGCGCGCACGCCCAGTCCCTGTTCGCCTTCGGCCGCCGCCACGGCGTCGATCCGCGCACCGCTTTGGGGCGCGACGTCCTGACCCGCCAGGGCGACATCGTGCGGGGCGGCGCGCGCCTCTGGGCCCAGACCGAGGGGCTGCGCGCCGAAATCGCCATGCACGGCCTCCCGCAGGACCCCCCCCACGCCGACAATGCCGACAATACGGTCCAGATCGCGCGGATCGTCGACAATCTGCTCGGCCGCTATTTCACCGACTGCCCCCCCGGCACCTGGAACGACCAGCTCGATCCGGCCTGCCGCCCGGCCGGCGACAAGATCCCGGCCAGCTCCTTCTATCACATCGTCGCCGGCTATGCCGAACTGGACCGCCTGGCCGGCGGGTCGGCCGGCGAATCGGCCATGAGGATCGCGTGAACACGATCACCCCCCCTCCCGAAGACGCCCGCAATCCTGACCCCCGCCCCGCGGACGATGGCCCGCTGCTGGGCCTGACCCGGCGCGCGCCCCCCGCCAACATGCAGGCCGAACAGGCGCTGCTGGGCGCGCTGCTGACCAACAACCGCGCCTATGACCGTGTGTCGGACTTCCTGGTCGGCGAGCATTTCGCCGACCCGGTCAACGGCCGCATCTACGACTCCATCGCCCGGCGGATCGAAGCCGGGCAACTGGCCGACCCGGTCACCCTGCGCGCCGAATTCGAACATTCCGGCGTGCTGGATTCGGTGGGCGGCACCGCCTACCTGGCCCGGCTGCTCACCGCCATGGTCGGCATCATCAATGCCGGCGATTACGGCCGGGCGATCCACGATGCCTGGGTCCGCCGCCAGTTGATCGATATCGGCGAAACCGTGGTCAACAACGCCTTCGGCGCCCGCCCGGACCTCGATGGCGTCGACCAGATCGCTGCGGGGGAAGAGGCCCTGTTCCGCCTCGCCACCGACAAGGGACAGGAAGGCGGCTTCACCAGCTTCGACCGCGCCCTGGCCGGCGCGCTGGACGTGGCCGAAAAAGCCTTCCACCGCACCGGCGACGTGGTCGGCCTCACCACCGGCCTGCGCGACATGGACAAGAAGACCGGCGGCCTGCACCCCTCCGACCTGCTGATCCTCGCCGGCCGCCCGGCCATGGGCAAGACCGCGCTCGCCACCAAGATCGCCTTCAGCGCCGCCCGCGCCCTGCTGCGTGAGGCGCAGGAGGCCCCGCCGGGTACCCAGGCCAAGGGCTCGGTCGCGATCTTCTCGCTGGAAATGTCGGCCGAACAGCTCGCCACCCGTATCCTGTCCGAACAGGCCAGCGTCTCGGGCGAGCGCATCCGCCGGGGCGAAATCGGGCAGAAGGAATTCGACCGCTTCGTCCAGGTCACGCGCGAACTGGCGCAACTGCCCCTGCATATCGACGACACCCCGGCCATCTCGCTCTCGGCCATGCGCACCCGCTGCCGCCGCCTGGCCCGCACCAAGGGGCTCAGCCTGGTGGTGGTCGATTATCTCCAGCTCATGCGCCCCTCGGTCGGCACCCGCCCCGAAAGCCGCGTGCTGGAAATCTCCATGATCACCCAGGGGCTCAAGGCGATCGCCAAGGAACTGAACGTCCCGGTGATCGCCCTGTCCCAGCTCTCCCGCCAGGTCGAAAGCCGCGAGGACAAACGCCCCATGCTGTCCGACCTGCGCGAATCCGGCTCGATCGAACAGGACGCCGACGCGGTGATGTTCGTCTACCGCGACCAGTATTACCTCCAGCAGCGCCAGCCCAAGGAAACCGCCTACGACTCGACCGAAAAATACCAGACCGCGCTCGAAGACTGGCAGCGCAAGATGGACCTCGCCCACAACCGCGCCGAACTGATCCTGGAAAAACAACGCCACGGCCCCACCGGCACCGTGCACCTGTTCTTCGAAGGCGAATTCACCCGCTTCGGCGACCTCGACCTGGTGCACGATACCTGAAGCGGGCAGGGGAGCCTTCTTCTTTTTCTGAAGAAAAAGAAGCAAAAAGACTTTTATTCGTTTGGCGTCGATCGCGCGAGTCGGGTCTGGCGGAAGCAGCCAGGGTTCCGGCTGCGTAGCAGTCGGAGTGCTGCTGGAGGGATCGGGTATCGCCTATATCCGGATTGGCTGGGTTACCAGCCGAGCCAAAGCCAGGGCTGTGGCTATGATGGACGCGTTGGCGTCGCTTTCGACCAGACCTCGTGCGTTCTAAAGCCATATCCGTGAACCAGTGTGAGTGGATAGGCTCTAATGCGCTGTTCCCAACTGGGCGGAGCGCTTCCGGGAACTGAAATAAAAATCTACCTTTCCTCCGGATATGAGGCGGAAGATTGGAATCACTTTAATTGCCTTAGGTAGGCCTCCGGTTTCTTGAAGGGTAATTGAGCAGCTTCAGATGATAGGACAGCGATCAGGTATTTTCCAGAGAGAACGCGCGTGTTTAATGCGTTCTGAATCAAACTGATAGCCTAAGCCAGATATACTTGAGTCTACTTCGAAAATCAGCTTCGTTGGATATGCTATGGCCAAGTGATCATGAAGATAAGTGTAAATGAAAGCGGTATCGTCGCGATAGACTCTAAATCTCTGCTTAAGATCTAGTTGATCATAGACCAAGCGTGGATGCAAGTTTGGGTCGGTAAAAGCATGCGTGTAATTCACGTTCTCGCGATATTCTCGCAAAAAAGCATATGCCTCCTGAGAGTCTTGCGACGTAAACCAGTCGTGTTTAAGAGTAGTCTGCCGAACTGAATGCCAATTCCAATGGTGACTCGATGTGCCGCCTTTGTAAAATTTTCCAGTTGAGGTGTCGAGAAGCATCTCGCCACCTCCATTAAATGGTATAATGGAGCGTATCAGCATCATCGTTTTTATAGAATAGAATGCCGAATAATATAAACGTATTATGGACCATGAAGACGACCCTTGTTGTATGCCTGAAATTGCTTCGATGTATGAGATGATTGCCGCGTACGCTGTGTCTATTATTGCTACTGGTATCTGTTGGGTTATTGACTGCAATTCCTGCGATGAAATGCTGAATTTATTATATGGGGTTCCCTTAGGCTTTCTAAAAAAAGCCTTCTTCACGAGTCTTGCCGCGTCTGACATGATGGAAACGTCTGTGATTAGATTTTGAAACCGTGGAGGGCCGTTGCGGGCCGGAAGGCGCTGATAAGCCGATCGCGGACTGCGTTCGCTGCTTCGGTACCGCCGAGGCCTTTCACGTCAATTTGGAGAATCCTAGCCGTCTCTTCAGCGTCAAGCGCTTCCTTGATCGTGTCGATTTCGAACGAAGAACGCCCCTTGCAATAATCGAACATATGGCTACGAAAAAATTCGATCGCTCCGATAAAGCCCGATGCATAAATGAAGGCATTGCCCCGATCGTTCCAAGAATACCCATAAAGCGCTCGAAGCGCAGAAAAGTAGTTTGAAAAAATCCCCTTTTGCATTTCGAGTTCGGTAATTCCTACCTGCTCCAGTATACCTTTGCTACCCACCATCGGCTTTATGGCGCTCACAGCTGTTGATAGGGCAACGCCCCCTCTTTGCCGCTCTTGGTTAGGAAGCTTTATCCAGCCGTGATAAGGCTGACCTTCAGAACCAATGTAAGCTACAATGTCTCCGGCGCGCAATGCTGTTGGGTCCATTAGATCGGACGCGATGACACCATATAGATCAAATACCAAGCTCTTGGGCGCTGGACGCTGCTCAGTATTAATCGAAATGAAGATTCTAGCGCTGTTCGGCGTGTCGAGGCCCTCGTAGATTGCGACGGGTATCTCATATGCGGCTGCAAGCGGGTTCTCCGCAATCGCATCCTTCAGTCCCGCAACTCGATGTTGACCATCTAAGATCTGCGCCAACTTCTCTTCATCTGGGATCTTAACTGAGCTTCCGTCGGAAACAAGAGGTCCTTTGTTCCAATTCAAAACGATCGAAGCTGGGAAGTCCCCGATCTTCAAAGCGAAGTCCTTTACACCTGCGATGCGGGCGCCGTTCAGAACACGTTGTACAGCGCCTTCTTCGATATCCTTTCGACGAATTGCGGCGTATGCAATCTTCGTCAGCAATCCCGCTGGCAGTGAGGTGAGCTTAAAGGAATGTTCCTTCTGCTTAACGGTGATGAACGGAAAATCTGGCATAGGTCCCCGATGTGCTTTAGCGATCGTCTAAGTCGAGCGTCGCGTTTCGTATAGATTGTTGGATAATTGCATAGAACTGTAGTTTCACCCTCTCTCGCACAGAAATGTTCGTTCTGCCATAGGGCGCGGGCAATTTCTCGTTTCAGGTTCCAACCAATCCAACGGGTTATGGATCTCCGGGCTCTTGGCGCTGCGGTTGCAGCAGACGCTGGGCCGCAATCCGCATGAGGGTGATCTCTACGTGTTCCGGGGCCGGGGCGGCGACCTGATCAAAGTCCTCTGGCACGATGGGCTGGACATGTCGCTCTACGCCAAGAGGCTGGAACGCGGCCGGTTCATCTGGCCGTCTCCGACGGATGGCGTGGTGGCTCTTTCTGCCGCCCAACTCGGCTACCTGCTGGAAGGGATCGACTGGCGGCACCCGCAAC
>NZ_JABXXP010000193.1 GCF_013376155.1 Nguyenibacter vanlangensis | reverse complement strand
CACACGCCCGCACCACGACCGCCCCCCGGTCCGACCAGCACCGACGCCAGGATCGCGGCCATGCACCACGCCTGCCCGACCGCCGTCAGGCCCGACAACAGGCCCGCCGCCACCACGGGCAGGGCCCGTACGCGCCCCATACGGGACTGGGCCCGGGTCCAGGCCCGCATCACTGTTTTGTCACCGCTCATGAGCCCGTTCTATAATCGAAGCGGGGGGTCAGGGACACCCATTCCCGCCAGTACCGTGTCAGAACATGTCGGCACGTGTCAGCCGGCGGCGCGTTTCTCGCGCACGTGGGCCAGTTGTATCGGGAAGAGCAGCACATAGCGCGTGCCGTTCTCCTCGGAGATGTCCATGACGCCGCCCAACTGCCGGACGAAGCCCCGAATCAGTTGCGTACCGAGGCCGCTGCGCTGTTCCGTCGAGCGGCGATGGCCCTCGGCCAGGCCGATTCCATCATCGGCGACGCTGAGCCGCGCATGCCGCCCGTCGGCACGCGCCAGCATGACGGCGACCGAACCGTGGCGGCCGTCGGGGAAGGCGTATTTGATCGCGTTGCTGACGATTTCGGTCACGATCAGGGCCATGGGCACGGCCTGGTCGGGCCCGAGTTCCAGCCCTTCGGCATCGACGGACAGCGTGATCCTTCCGCCCTGGTCCTCGCCCGCCGCCTGGAAGATCTGATGGCAGAGTTCGGTCACGAACTGTTCCATGCTGAGGCTGAGCAGTTCGCCGTCGGAATAGAGATAGCGATGCAGGGTCGCCAGGGCGCGCACCCGGTCGCGGGCCTGGGCGAATTCCTCGCGCGCTTCGGGCAGGCGGATGCGGTTGCCTTGCAGATTCAGCAGCGACGCGACGATCTGCAGGTTGTTCTTCACCCGGTGATGCATTTCCTTCAGCAGCAGGTCCTGCCGGGCCGAAGCGCGTGCCAGCCGCTGCTCGTGCCGGGTCAGGCTGCGCGTCGCCTTGGTGAAGGCCGCGGCCAGCCGGCGGATCTCGACCGGCATGGCCCAGCTATAGCGCGCATCGAACACGCCGCCATCCGCCTGCCAGAGTTCGACCGAACTGGTCAGGCGGCGCAGCGGCGCGACCAGCAGCACGTTCGCGCTCATCGCCACGCCGGTCAGGCCGCACCCCAGCAGGGCGATGATGACGAACAGCCAGATGACGAACATGACCAGCGCGTGGGTCTCGGCCATGTTGCGGCGGGTCATCGTCAGGGCGCCGACGCCGCCCTCCACCGGACCGAACGCATAGGCCGCGTCGCCGACGGACAGCACCTGGCGCCCGTAATGACCGGGTTGAAAGGCGGCGACCCAGGCCATGACCTGCGCAGGCGGCTGACGCGGGCGCCAGCAATCGCCGCAGAGCGGCGCGATATTATGGTCCCGCCCGACGATCCAGGCATCGATCGCGCCGTCCTTCTGGATGAAATCCAGGCGCGGATCGCCGATCTGCAGGTGATGGCGCGTCCAGACGACCGGCATGATCGCGGTCAGGAAACCGTGGCGCACCGGATTGCCCCCACTGTCAGCGATCATGGTGGCGATGGTGATGCGGATATAGGAACGTCCGTCCGGGTCCTGCCCGGGAACATCCAGCGGCACGATCCGCACGTCGCCGCTGAAGCTGGGCAGTTCGTCCGTCGATAATTGGGGTGGCAAGGGCAATGGCGCGCCGCTGTTCACCGCCACGACGATCATCCCCCTGTCATCCAGCAGCGCGAGCTGCCGGTAGAAATGGCCGGTCAGGGACTGGGCGAGCTGCAGCGTGTTCCCCACGCCCTGTTCGTCCAGGGCCATGCGGCTGACGGATGACAGCAGGGCGCTGACATGGTCGACGTCGTGGCGAATTTCCAGGTCGATGCGGCTGACGGCCATGTCGGCGCGAAAGGCCGGCGCCGCCAGCGTGTGGCGATAGCTGTTCCATGCCTGCAGCCCGCCGATGATGGCGATCGGCCCGGCGGACAGCAGGATGATCATCACCATGCGCGTGCTGACGGTGTCGAACAGCCGCCAGACTCGTGCCGGATGCGGCGTCTCGCCCCCCGGACGGCGGTACCCCTTGTCGCGCTCCATCTATTCCTTGGTCTTGCGATCTTCCTCGATTAGACGCAGCAGTTCCTCGGGTACCGGCTCACGCGCGATCTCGTCGAACAATTGATGCAGCCCGCGCTTGAGCCAGAGTTCGAACGGGTCGTCTTGCTGGGCTTTCCTGACGGGTTTGGGCTGCCTGGAAGAATGTGCATCCTTGGGCGGCGTCATCGTTGATCCCTGAGGCCCACTTATACCCCGCCAAAACTCTCGCGCATGTGCTCCGGTTGCACAATTCTCCTTCGAGACTAAAACACCGCTCGGCGACCGTCCAGCCGCCGGATGTCGCGCATGAGCGTTTGCGAAACGCCGGTCCACCTAATTCCCCACCCCCGTTTCAGGCCCCGTTTCAGGCATGGAGGACCGGCGCCCCTGCCTCGCGTTCGGCCAGCAGGTTGCGCATCCGGGCGACGCGGGCCTTGAGCGCGTTGCTTTCGGCCCCCTCGCCGACCATCCAGGCTTCCAACTGGCGGCGGGCGCGGAAGACGCGGCTCTTGGCCGTGCCGACAGCGCAGCCGGTGGCGTCGGCCAGCGCCTCGTAGCTCATGCCGTGCATGACGACCATGATCAGCGCCTCGCGCTGATCCTCGGGCAGCCGGTCCAGCGCCTCGGCCAGGTCTTTCAGCGCCAGCCGATCCTCGTGCGCGGCCGCGGTCGCCAGCGCCGCGGCGGGGACGTCCTCGATATCCGTCGTCTCGCGCCGCTTGCGCAGGTCGGAGATGAAGCGGTTGCGCAGAATGCGATGCATCCACGCCGAAAAATTCGTGCCGGGAATGAAACTCTCTTGGGCGGCGAGCGCGTTACAGACCGCGTCTTGCACCAGGTCCTCGGCCAGTGTCCGATTGCGCGTCAGGGCCAGTGCCTGCACCCGCAGCCGCGGAAGGATCGCGATGACCTGATCATGAAAGCTGTTGGACATTATTTCGTTTCCCTTCGCACGACTTCCCGTCACACGACGAAACAATGAACAGACTTGTGGCAAGGTTGCATTTTTTTCATGACGAAACCGTGAAACCGCGCGATGCATCGTGCCGGGGCGGGACGCCATCGGCCGATGGCCCATGCGGGCCCCTATTCGGTATCCGGGGCCGGCGTGTCGCCGCGCGCCTTCGCCACGAGTTTGGTCAACTGCGCCCGCGCGCGCGAAACGCGGGCCTTCATCGTGCCCACCGGAACGCCGCAGATGCCGGCTGCCTCCTCGTGAGTCATCTCCTGGGCGCCGACCAGGATCAGGGCCTCGCGCAGCAAAGGCGGCAGCAGCCAGAACACGTTTTCAAGATCGCGGACATCGTCGCGGACGCTGGCCGGGCGGCTTTCGGCCCGGCGTTGGGCCTGGACGGCGTAATCGTTCATCACCACCTGCTCGCGCAGATGGCGGCGCCGCTGCTCGTAGAAGACGTTACGCTGGATCGTGAACAGCCACGCCTTGAGATTGGTGTCGGCCTGGAACTGCTCCAGCGCCGCGAGGGCACGGACCAGCGTTTCCTGCACCAAGTCGTCGGACGACGCGGGATCCCGCGTCAAAAAACGTGCGAACCCGCGCAGATCCGGCAAAAGAGACATGATCTCGCGCCGCAGTTGCGATACCGTGCGGCCGCTCGTCGAGCCGGTGACCGATGCCAGGACGTGTCCCCTCCCTTCTTGCCGACAATTGTGACACTGTCATGCTCCAAACTGTAACATAATCCGATGGGAGTTGAATGTCCGATGCCCCTCTCGCGGCGGCAGGATCTGATCCGTGCCCTTCCTTACGCCAGGCGTTATGCCCGCGCCCTGACGGGCAGCCAGCCGCGCGGCGACCTGCTGGTCGCCGAAAGCCTGCGTGAACTGGCGGTTTCGGATACGGGGGAGATGTCACCCCGGCACAGCCTGTATCGGAGCATTTCACGACAATTTCAACCGCAGGACACTTCCGGCACGCGGGACGGGCTGGGTGGGGTGGAGCGCAAGCTGCTGCTGCTGACCGCGCTGGAGGAACTGACGGTTTCCGAAGCCGCCAAGGTCCTGGAGACGGAGGTCCAGCGCGCGTCGGACATTCTGGCGCATGCCCATGCCGGGCTGCGCACGGTCGCCGAGACCTCGATCCTGATCATCGAGGACGAACCGATCATTGCCATGGACATCGAGGAACTGGTCCGCAGTTGCGGCCATCAGGTCGCGGGCGTCGCCGCGACCGAGGCCGACGCGATCGAGCTGGCGCGCCAGACGCGGCCCGGGCTGATCCTGGCCGACATCAATCTCGGCGCCGGCGGCGACGGGATGAACGCGGTGGCCAGCATCCTGCGCCAACATGATGCGCCGGTCATCTTCGTCACCGCCTATCCGGAACGGCTGCTGACCGGCGAGGCGGTCGAGCCGACCTTCGTCATCACCAAACCGTTCGAACCGACGACGCTGGCGATCGCGACCTATCAGGCGGTCACCGGCGGCCCGCAGATCGATTAGTCAAACCCGGCGGAGGCAGCCGGCCGCGTGCCTCTTGCGCTGGGTGGCGCGCATGGGCCAGAACCCGATCCATGTCGCCTCCTCTCCTTCTTCTCCAGGACATCACACTGACGCTCGGCGGGGCCCCCTTGCTGGACAAGGCCGGGTTCGGCGTGGCGGCGGGCGAGCGTATCTGCCTGGTCGGGCGCAATGGCAGCGGGAAATCCACCCTGCTGCGCATCGCGGCCGGCGAATTGCAGGCCGATGACGGCACCCGTTTCCTGCAGCCCGGCACCACCGTGCGCTATCTGCCGCAGGAGCCCGACCTGTCGGGCTTCGCCACCGCGCTGGATTACGTCCGCGCCGGGATGGGGCCCGACGACCCCGCGCACCGCGCGGCCATGC
>NZ_JABXXP010000192.1 GCF_013376155.1 Nguyenibacter vanlangensis | reverse complement strand
AGCAGGGCGCGGCACAGCGCGGCGCCCGAGCGCCCCGACGCGCCCACCACATGCACCGGCCCCGCCGGCGCCGCCGCCACCGGAGTCACGGCGTGCTGGCCGACAAGCCCAGCATCCCGGCGGTCGCCGGGTCGCCCGCCATCGACAGCGCCACGCCCAACATCAGCAGGTTCAGCGGCCGGGGCGGCCGCAGCGCGATCCGCAGCCTGCGATCGGGGGCGGCCAGGAACCGGCCCAGCGCCTGCATCGAGGGGTCCGGCGACGCGTCCAGATTGCCGATGACCTGCCGGCGATAGGCATCGGGTTCCATGCCGCGGCTGCGGGCCAGCCCGTCCAGCACGTGGGCGGCCAGGGACCGGTCCTGCCAGTCGATCGTCGCCGAGACGATGCGCGCGGTGTCCATCAGGCTCATCGGGTCGTCGACCGGGATCTGGTCCAGGTCGGCCAGGATCGTCACGCGCCCCATCCCGGGGGCGTCGATCACCAGCGGGTGCAGGCTCATCTGCCCGCTCTGGCGCTCGACGGTGGTCAGGGCGTGGATCATTCCGGCAAAATGGTCATAGCCGATCATGTGCAGCACGGACTGGTCCCGCGGCGGCATCGGCCAGGCGGACAGGTCCGTCACCGTCGTCTCGACCTCGTCCTGGTTCGCCGTCGCCTCGTGGTCGATGAGCAGATGCCCGATCCGCAGCAGCGGCGCCGCCGCGTCGACGGCCAGGCCCGACACGTCGAAATGGCGGTGGCCCACGGCATGGACCATATGGCCGCTCTGCACCAGGCTGGCGATCTGCCCGGCGAAATCCGGCCCGTCCACCCGCAGACGGCCGATCGCGACATGGCGGCGCGGCGCCAGGTTGATCTGCAGCGACAGCGCGTTCAGGTCGAGATGCGACATGCGGCCCAGCCCGTACTGGGCGATCGCGGCCCGGTCGATCGTCAGGTCGAGCTGGCTGGCCGGCGCCGCCACGTGCAGGCCGCGCATCCCACCCTTGTCCAGCAGCACCGAATCCAGGCGCGGCGGCGCTTCCGACCCGTCGGGCCGGGCGGGGCCGCCATTGGGCAGCACCAGCCCGTCCAGTTCCAGCAGCGCGATCGTCGCGGTCACCCCCGGCTGCATGACCTGGACGTCATGCAGCAGGATATGGCCGAAGCGCTGGCCGCCCAGCGCCGTCCCCGTCACCCGCCCCACCACGGCGTCGGACGCCGTCACCGTCACGGTCGGATCGCGATAGCTGACCGAGGTGAAGCGCGCGCCCAGGGCCAGCATCCGCGGAGTCGCGGTGGCGTAGGTGAAGCTGGCGTTCGGGCCGATGGCGGTGCGCAGGTCGGCGATGGCCGATTCCATCCGCCTCTGGGCGAAATGCCGCAGGCCCAGCCCCCCCACGATCAGGATGATGATCAGCAGCAGCAGGGCAGAGAGAAGTTTTTTCACCGGTACGTCATCCGCTCATGGATCCGCTAATGGCCTGTCAGGTGTCTTCTAGCAATTTCATCCGCCCGGGCAACGCCCCGGGCACAATGCGGTATTGGGATACCGTCCGCGAAAACCCCGAAAAATCGGCGCAAAAATCCGTTTTAATCTTGACTGGGCGCCCGACGCCTAGGATAACGCGCCACCCGTTACCGCTCCTATTATCAGACGGAACACATACAGATGAAGACCACCCCCTCGCTGAAGCCCGCGGAGGTGACACGGGACTGGATTCTGATCGATGCCGAAGGGCTCGTTCTCGGCCGTCTCGCCGCCATCATCGCGCAGCGCCTGCGCGGCAAGCACAAGCCGCAATTCACCCCGCACGTCGATTGCGGCGATAACATCGTCGTCATCAACGCCGAGAAGGTGCGCCTGACCGGCAACAAGGTCGGGCAGAAGCTGTTCCACTACCACACCGGCTATCCGGGCGGTATCAAGGAGCGCACGATCACCCAGCGCCTGGAGGGCAAGAACCCCGGCCATGTGGTGACCAAGGCGGTCGAGCGGATGATCACCCGCGGCCCCCTGCAGCGCCAGCAGATGAAGCATCTGTACGTCTATGCGGGCACCGAGCACCCGCATGCCGGCCAGCAGCCCAGGACGCTGGACGTCGCGGCGCTGAACCGCAAGAACACCGTCAACTCCCAGAAGATCGGGGCCTGAGCATCATGTCCGAAACCCAAGAGCGTACAGGCACGCTGGCCGACCTGAAGGGCGTCGTCGCCTCCGGCCAGGTCGCCGCCACGCAGGAAGCCCCGGTCTATGAGCCCAAGCGCGACGCGCAGGGCCGTTCCTACGCCACCGGCCGCCGCAAGGACGCCGTGGCCCGCGTCTGGATCAAGCCGGGCAAGGGCGACATCACCGTGAACGGCCGCCCGGTCGGGACCTATTTCGCGCGTCCCGTCCTGCGCATGCTGATCACCCAGCCCTTCCTGGTGGCCGACCGCTACAACCAGTTCGACGTGTATTGCACGGTCACCGGCGGCGGGCTGTCGGGCCAGGCCGGCGCGGTCCGTCACGGCATCAGCCGCGCGCTGACCCATTACGAGCCCACGCTGCGCGGCATCCTGAAGGCCGCCGGCTTCCTGACCCGCGACCCCCGCGTGGTCGAGCGCAAGAAGTACGGCCGCGCCAAGGCCCGCCGTTCCTTCCAGTTCAGCAAGCGCTGATCGGGGACCGGCGGGGTCCACCCCGCCGGATCCGCAGCGTGCGGGCCGGTCCGTTGTTCAGCCGCATTGCGGCGGGCAACGGGCCAGCCCGTTTTTTTTGGGGGGCAAGGGTGCCGCGACGGCGCAGCGGGTTTCAGGCCGGCAGCGGCGCGTGGCGGATGATCGCCCCGCTTTCGACGATCTGGAGCGGCGTTGCCGGCCGTCCCAGGAAATAGCCCTGGACCGCGTCGCATCCTTCCGCGCTGAGGATCGTCAATTGCCCGGAGGTTTCGATCCCTTCCGCCAGGATCGGAATATTCAGGCTCTTGCCCAGGGACAGCACCGCCCGGACGATCGCCGTCGCCTGCGGGTTGGTTTCCAGGTCCTGGACGAAGGACCGGTCCAGCTTGATCCGGTCGAACGGAAAGGACCGGAGCGTATCCAGCGACGAATAGCCGGTGCCGAAATCATCCAGCGCGATGGTCACGCCCATCGCCTTGATCCGCCGCACGGTCAGCAGCGCGCGCGCCTTGTCCACCACGATGGTCTCTTCGGTCAGCTCCAGCTCCAGCCGCGGCGGGTCCAGGCCGGTCTCGGCCAGGATCGCCGCGATCTTCTCGGGCAGATCCGGATGGACGAACTGCGACGGCGAAAGATTGACCGAAATCTTGTAGGGCGGGTTCCAGGTCGCGGCCTCGGCGCAGGCGGCGCGCAGCGACCAGTCGCCGATCGCGACGATCAGGCCGTTCTCCTCGGCCAGGGCGATGAATTCCGCCGGGGCGATCTCGCCCAGTTCCGGGTGGTACCAGCGGAGCAGCGCCTCGTAGCCGCAGATCTCGCCGGTCGGAACGGCGGTCTGCACCTGATAGTGCAGGGTGAATTCCTCCTGCTTCAGCGCCGTCCGCAGATCCGACGCCAGGCGCTTGCGCAGGCGCGCCGCCTCGTCCATCTCGCGGTCGTAGAAGCAGACGCGCCGCATCGGGTCCCTCTTGGCCCGATACATCGCCAGGTCGGCGTTATGGATCAGCGCTTGCGCGCTGGCCGCATTTTCCGGATAGAACGCGACGCCGACGCTGCCCCCGGTGGCCACGTCGCGGTCGTCGACGCGGATCGGCTGTTTCAGCGCCGCATCGATCCGCGCCAGGAAATCCTCCAGCGTCGCCTGATCGGGGACATGCAGGATCGCGGCGAATTCGTCTCCACCGACCCGGGCGACGAACTCCCCCGGCCGCAGGCAGGCCCGCATGCGCTCGGCGATCAGCCGCAGCGCGTCGTCGCCGGCCGGATGCCCCCAGACGTCGTTGATCTCCTTGAAACGGTCCAGGTCGATGGTCGCCAGCGCCAGCCGGCCGCCGGTCAATTCGGCCTTTTGCAATGCGCGTTCCAGGGCCTGGGTGAAGCTGGCGCGGTTCGGCAGGTTGGTCAGGCTGTCGTTCAGCGCCATCTTCAGGATCTTGTCGTACGATTCGGCGCGGGTGGAATCGTCGATCAGGTTGCAGGCCAGCGCCGTGCCGAACACGCCGATCGCCCCCATCGTCACGGCCACCGCCAGCGCCTGGAATGTGCCCGGCTTCATGGCGCCGCCAGGTGCGGCCGCCGGCACGATATGCAGCGCATCGATGCTGAGGACATGCAGGCCGATCAGCGCGCCCCCGACCAGGAGGCTGGCGATCAGGCGGCTGGTCCGCCCGGACCGCACGGCAAAATGCAGCGCCCCCGCGCTGCAGGTCGCGGCCAGCAGCACCGACAGCATCACGCGCGGCAGATTCCAGATCTCTGTCCCCTGGACCTGATAGGCGCGCAGCCCGGTATAATGCATCCCCGCGATCGCCAGCCCCATCCCGATCCCGCCGATCAGGGGCATCGCCGGGCCGGACGCCATGCTGGCGATGACGAACCCCAGCCCCGCCCCCAGCATCGCCAGCAACAGCGACAGCATGGTCAGGTCGGTGTCGAACGTGACCGGAACGCCGGGATTGAAGGCCAGGATGGCGACGAAATGCGTGCACCAGACCGTGGTGCCCGCGGCGATCGCGGTCAGGACCTGCCATGCCGCCTGGCGCGTGCCGTTCGTCCGGGTGGCCCGGTCGAACAGGCTGATCGACGCCCAGGACCCGTTCGCGCAGACCAGCGACGCCATCAGGACCAGCCACAGATCGTGAACGGATAGCAGTTTGTTAATCATCGGCTACCGTCGTACCACGATCCGGCCATTCGTCCAGTAGGCCCGGCGGGGCCGTCACGCGGCGGCGCGCGCCACGTCATGCGCCGCTCGGGCGTTTCGACCCCAGGACAGCCGGTTC
>NZ_JABXXP010000191.1 GCF_013376155.1 Nguyenibacter vanlangensis | reverse complement strand
CGCCGGCAGGCCAGCAGGCGGCGCATGCTGTCGGCGGTGATCAGCGGATTGTCGCCGTACAGCACCGCGACGTCGCCCGTGCCGAACAGGTCGGCGGCCTGCAGCGCGGCGTGGGCCGTGCCCAGCCGGTCATGCTGGATGGCTGTGGCGTGCGGGGCGGCCAGGGCCGCGACCTGCTCCATCCCCGGGCCGATCACGACGACGATCCGGTCGAACACCTGCGCCGCATTGTCGATCAGGTAGCGCAGCATCGGCCGGCCGGCGAGCGGATGCATGACTTTCGGCCAGTCGGATTTCATGCGTGTTCCCAGCCCGGCCGCCAGGATGACGGCCGTTGCGGGACGATGGGCGGCCGGAGGCGAGGCGGCGGCGGGAGCGGAGTCGGTCATGCCCTGCGGGTAGCGGGCAGGTGACATGCCTGTCAAATATTGGCGCAATCCGTGACCATCACTTAGGTTTACGAAATACTGCGGTTCGGCCGCCGTTTCGCCCCGCCTCTTCGCCTCGCCCTTCGCCAGGAGACGCCATGTCCGGCAGCCCGCCACCCCGTCTTGCCGTCTTCGACATGGACGGCACCCTGCTGGACAGCCTGCCGGACCTGGCGGCGAGTGCCGACCGGCTGCTGAAATCCTATGGCCTGGCGGGAATCGCACCGGAGGCGGTGCGCGCGATGATCGGCGACGGCGTGGCCGCGCTGGTGCGCCGCCTGCTGGCCCATGCCGGGGACGATGCGAAGGGCATCGACATGCACGAGGCGACGGCGCGCTATCTGGCCGACTACACGCCTCGCGCGGTGGAATTGTCCCGCCCCTTCCCCGGCACCCTTCATGCACTGGAGCAATTGCGCGCGGCCGGGTGGCGGATGGCGGTCTGCACCAACAAGCCGGTGGCGGCCGCCCGGCGGATCGTCGCCGCGCTGGGCCTGGAGGACTGGTTCGACGCGATCGGCGGCGGGGACAGTTTTCCGGTCCGCAAGCCGGACCCGGCGCACCTGCTGGGCACGATCGGGCTTGCCGGCGGGCAGGCCGCGCGCGCGATCATGGTCGGCGACCACCATAACGACGTCCTGGCTGCCGAAGGCGCCGCCGTACGGTCGGTCTTCGCCCGCTGGGGCTATGGGCGGCCGGAGATGGAGGCAGGAGCTACGGTCGGTGCCGATTCGATGGCCGAACTGCCCCATATCGCGGCCCGGCTGCTGCCCCAATAGGCGGAGCCGGGGTCAGGCGGTGGTGGGCAGCAGCAGCACCACCATGTGGCCCAGGCGCGGATGTTCCATGACGATGCGTACCGCCGTCAGCCCGTCGCCTGGCACGTCCTGGAACCAGACGCTGCCGATGACGGGCTTGCGGGCCGGGGATTCCGGGCCATCGGACTTGCGGAAGCCCGCGATCTGCAGGTCCGTGAAGTCGCAGCGCAGCGCCATGCCGTGATAGGGCTGGCGGTCGTCTTCGGACAGGTCCTGCTGGCCGATCGTATGGGATTCCATATGCAGCAGGCGCGCGCCGTCGAACACGGTGGCCGAGCCGTCGCAGGCATGGTGGACGCGCACCGCTCGCTGCAGCCGCATCAGGGCGCTGAGCGAGTCGACCGCGGGCGCCAGGTCGTCCGCCGGGATGGGATTGCGGCTGGGCTCGGGCGGGGTCTGCAGGGCGATCCGGGTGCGGCCGTCGCTGTAATCCAGCACGACATGCCGGTCTGCGCCGCGCGTATAGCCCGAACTTTCATAGCTGAGCGGCTGCACGCCGTCGGGGACGAACCGTCCGGTGGCCTGCGACGTGAAGTTCATCCGCAGCAACATGCTCAGGAATCCGCCGCTGCGGATCGTCGAGCGCACCGCGTAGCCGTCATTGGTGACGGCATAGCGTGCGTTGATGGTCAGTGCCCGAAACCCGTGCACATAGACGCCATAGACCCGGTCGATCTGCGGCGGAGAATCGGCTGCCAGGGCGGGGGCCGTAAAAGCGGAGAGTGTCAGGGCCGCGGCGCCCGGCAGGAGCGACAGGCCGACAGCCGCCCCCAGCGCGGCCAACTTGCATAGCGGACGGTACAACGGATGCTCTCCTCGATTCATGGATTCATGACGGGATGCGATTCATGAAAGGGGATTTTCAGACGTCGAGATTCGCGACCTTCAGGGCGTTGCCGACGATGAAATCGCGTCGTGGCTCCACCACGTCGCCCATCAGGGTCGAAAACACCTGGGCGGCGTTCTCCACGTCGCCGACCTTGACCTGCAACAGGGTGCGGACGGCCGGATCCAGCGTGGTTTCCCAAAGCTGGGCGTCGTTCATCTCGCCCAGTCCCTTGAAGCGATTGATCGACAGGCCGCGCCGGCCCTGGGCCAGAATACGCTCGTAGAGCGAAGCCGGACCGTCGGCCGGGCGCATCGTGCCGTCCAGGGCCAGTTCGACCTTGCCGCCGAAATCGGCCGCCAGCCGCCCGCTCCGTTCGGCCAGCCAGCGGACCTCGGCACTGCGCAGGGTGGCGGGGTCCAGGCGGTAGACCTCGCCCACGCCGCGTACCGAGCGGGCCAGTTCCAGCCCGTCGGCGCTGGCCACGACCTTCCAGCCGCGCTCGTTCGGCAGCGAGACGTCGTCGAGGCGGGCCTGCAGGCCGGCGACGCGCCCCTGGACGACCGACAGGTCGGAATGCAGCGCGCCTGCGATCGCGGCCTGTTCGAGGATCCAGATCGGCGCACGCACCGACAGGCGCTGCAGGGCCCGCGTCACGTCGCGGATGAAGGTGATGTCGGCGGCCAGGTCGGCGCCCGTCACCTCCCGCCCGTCGGCATAGCGCATGGCGGCATTGGCCAGCGCCTTGTCCAGCAGGTACTGTTCGAGCGCCGCGTCGTCCTTCAGATAGCGTTCGTCATTGCCGCGCTTGGCGCGGTAGAGCGGCGGCTGGGCGATATAGAGATGCCCGCGTTCGATCAGTTCGGGCATCTGGCGGAAGAAGAAGGTCAGCAGCAGCGTGCGGATATGCGATCCGTCGACGTCGGCGTCGGTCATGATGACGACGCGGTGATAGCGCAGCTTCTCGATCGAGAACCCGCCATTTTCGACGTCGCCGCGCCCGATGCCCGTGCCCAGCGCGGTGATCAGCGTGCCGACCTCGGCCGAACCCAGCATGCGGTCGAACCGCGCGCGCTCGACATTCAGGATCTTGCCCTTCAGCGGCAGGATGGCCTGGAACCGCCGGTCGCGCCCCTGCTTGGCGGTGCCGCCGGCCGAATCCCCCTCGACGATGAACAGTTCGGAACGGGCGGGATCGCGCTCCTGGCAATCGGCCAGCTTGCCGGGCAGCGAGGAGACGTCGAGCACGCCCTTGCGGCGGGTCAATTCACGCGCGCGGCGCGCGGCCTCACGCGCGGCGGCGGCATCCATCACCTTGGCGACGATGGCACGCGCTTCCTTGGGGTGGGTTTCGAACCAGTGCGCGATCATGTCAGCGGCCGCGGCGTGCACCACGGGCTGGACTTCGGAGGAGACCAGCTTGTCCTTGGTCTGCGAGGAGAATTTCGGATCGGGCACCTTGACCGACAGGACGGCGGTCATGCCTTCGCGCATGTCCTCGCCGACCAGGGCCTGGCTGTCCTTCTTGCTGCTGTTGCTTTCGGCGTATTTGCCGACCACCCGCGTCAGCGCCTGGCGGAAGCCGGCCAGGTGCGCGCCGCCGTCGCGCTGCGGGATGTTGTTGGTGAAGCACAGCATCGTTTCATGGAAACTGTCGTTCCAGGTCAGCGCGAATTCGACCTTGATGCCGTTGTCGTCGTTCTGCAGGCTGCCGGTGATCGGCGGATCGACGATGGAGGTCTTGCCGCGATCGAGCCATTCGACGAAGGCCGACAGCCCGCCTTCGTAATGGAAAATCTCCTCGCGCACCGGGGTGTGGCGTTCGTCGCGCAGTTCGATCCGCAGCCCGGAATTCAGGAACGCCAGTTCGCGCATGCGGCGTTCGAGGATCGCGAAATCGAATTCGGTCCGGGTGAAGGTCGCGGCGCTGGGCCTGAAGGTGACCTGCGTGCCACGGGGCTCGTCACTCGGGCCGATGATCGCCAGGGGCGCCTCGCGCTCGCCGTGGCGGAAGCGGATCATGTGCTCCTGCCCGCCGCGCCAGATCCGCACCTCCATCCATTCCGACAGCGCGTTGACGACGGCGGCGCCCACGCCATGCAGGCCGCCCGAGACCTTGTAGGAATTCTGGTTGAACTTGCCGCCGGCATGCAGCTTGGTCAGCACCACTTCGGCGGCGCTGACGCCTTCTTCGATGTGCATGTCGGTCGGGATGCCGCGGCCGTTGTCGCGCACCGTCACGCTGCCGTCGCCGTTCAGCGTGACGGTGCAGCCGGTGGCGAAGCCGGCCTGGGCCTCGTCGACCGCGTTGTCGATGATCTCGAACGCCATATGGTGCAGGCCCGAGCCGTCATCGGTGTCGCCGATATACATGCCTGGCCGCTTGCGGACGGCGTCCAGCCCCTTCAGGACCGAAATCGAAGCGGCGTCATAGTCCGAATCGTCGGATGAGATCCCGGCCATGTCCATATCGGATTTGTGAACGGGATTGGATTGATCGGACATACCGGGCAGAGGCTCCAGGCTGGGAACGGGATCGAGGAAGGCGATCATACAGGCTTCGCGTCATGTGAACCAGCATCGGGCGGCCGAATTGCGTCCGATGGGCGTATCGCCCCATCCTGGACCGAGACGAATCCGGCCTTGCCGCGCAACGGGGCGAAGTGCGCGGCGTCGGTGCCGGTCATCAGCACGGTCGTCGCGAAGCCGGCCACGCGGTCCAGCAGGGCGGCCCGGCGCCGTTCGTCCAGATGGACCAGCGGTTCGTCCAGCAAGATCATCGGAGCCTCGCCGCGCATGCCGGCGATCAGCGCGGCATGCGCCAGCACGACGCCAAGCAGCAGCGCCTTCTGCTGCCCGGT
>NZ_JABXXP010000190.1 GCF_013376155.1 Nguyenibacter vanlangensis | reverse complement strand
ACCGGCACCGCCGCGGCCGTCCTGCCGCAGACCGCCGCCTTCGCCGCGGCGCCGCCGGCGCCCAATGCGCCGCTGAAGCTGAAATCCCTGGTCGTCACCGGCAACAAGCAGGTCACGACGGACGAGATCCTGGCCGCGATTCCCTTCCACCAGGGCGATACCGTCACGCGCAACCAGATCGACGCCGCCGTGCAGGACGTGATGGGCGTGTACCAGAAGAAGAATGTCGGCCTGAAATTCGGCGAGAAGCTGAAATTCGCCGGCAACGCGGTCAATATCCAGTGGATCATCGAGGAGCAGGCCCCGCAGGCCCCCGCCGCGCCCGCGGCGCTGGTGGTCGACAAGATCGTCTTCGAGGGCAACAAGAAGATTTCCAGCGACGATCTGGCGGCGGCGATTCCGCTGCATGCCGGCTCGCCGATCGACCAGGCATCGATGGCGGCCGCGCAGACGGCGGTGCAGAAACTGTACCAGAAGCGCGACATCACCGCGTCGATCCAGGCCGTGCCCACCCAGCCGCAGGGCGACAACCATGTGATCCTGACGTTCCAGATCTCGGAAAAGTCGGGCGACTGATCCCGGCGGGCGCCCCTCGCGGGCGCCCATTGCCGGCCGCAGGGTAATTACATATGGGAATCGGCGACCGACGGGCGGTTCAGCATCGCCATCAATTCGCGCCGCGTGTCCGAATTGGTGCGAAACACCCCCAGCATGCGGCTGGTCACCATCGACACGCCCGGGCGGTGTACGCCGCGCGTGGTCATGCATTGATGGCCGGCTTCCAGGATCACCGCGACGCCGTGCGGCTGCAGCACGTCGTTGATCGTATTGGCGATCTGTGCGGTCAGCCGCTCCTGGATCTGCAGCCGGCGCGCATAGGCCTCGACCACCCGTGCCAGTTTCGAGATCCCGACCACCCGCTTGTTCGGCAGATAGGCCACATGGGCCACGCCGATGATCGGCACCATATGGTGTTCGCAATGACTCTCGAAGCGGATGTCGCGCAGCAGCACGATCTCGTCGTAATCATCGACTTCGGCGAAGGTGCGCGACAGGATCGCGGTCGGATCGACGCCGTACCCCTCGAAGAATTCCTCATAGGACCGCACGACGCGGCCGGGCGTGTCCAGCAGCCCCTCGCGCGACGGGTCCTCGCCGGCCCAGCGCAGCAGGGTACGGATCGCGTCTTCCGCCTCCTCGCGTGAGGGGCGGGGCAGGGAAGCCGGATCGGTCACGGTCATGGAAGGTGTCTTGCCAACGTGTCTTGTTCAGGGGGCGGCGGCTTCAGGCGGCGGTGCGGCCGGTGTCGCCCGGACCGGTCGCTGGGGTGGATCGAGGCCCGGATCAGACGCCCGGATCAATGGATAATGGCGCGGTAATAGGGACAATCCAGGCTGAAAGGCGGGATCTCGACGTCGAACTGCCGGTGGGTCAGGGGATGGATCATGTGGAACAGCCCCCGCATGAAGCCGGTCGGCGTCTGCAATGCCGCGCCCGAGGTATATTCGAAAGCCTGGCTGGGTTCCAGGGTCGGCTGCTCGCCCACCACCCCGTCGCCATGGACATGTTCGATCCGCCCCGCCGCGTCCGTGATCTCCCATGTCCGCCGCAAGAGCTGGACCAGTTCGCTGCCGTGATTTTCGATCCGGATGCGATAGGCCCAGGTAAAGCGGTGCTCCTCGGGATGGGACTGGTCGTCCAGCCAGAAGGTCCGGACGATGACGCGGATCGTCCCCGTGGTCGCCTCATAGCAGGGGGCATGTTCCATGGCCTCGGCCAGGGCGGCATCCGGGTCGGGGTTCATCCCGGGCGGCGGCGGTCTGTCTTGGGCCATGGCGCGTGTTCCTGCCTGCCTTATCGTGCGCGGACCGCCGCCAGGCCGCGGTCCAGGTCGTCCTTCAGATCCATAATATCTTCCAGCCCGACGGAAAAGCGGATCACGCCGTCGGTGATGCCCAGCCGCGCGCGTTCCTCGGCGCTGATCTTCATGTGGGTGGTGGTCGCCGGATGGGTGACCATCGAGCGGGCATCGCCCAGATTGTTCGAAATGGCGATCAGCCGCAGCGCGTTCATGAAGGCGAACGCCGCCGCCTTGCCGCCCGAGACCTCGAACGCCACCAGGGTCGAGCCGCCGCTCATCTGCCGGCGGGCCAGTTCATGCTGCGGGTGATCGGGCCGTCCGGGATAGAACACGCGCGCAATTCCCTCGGCCCCGGCCAGGTGATCGGCGACGGCGGCCGCGTTGCCGGTCATCGCCCCGACGCGCAGGGCCAGCGTCTCCAGCCCCTTCAGCATGACCCAGGCATTGAATGGTGACAATGCGTTGCCGGTATTGCGCGTAAAGGGCTGCAGCGTGTTGGCGATCCAGTCCTTGCGGCCCAGCACGGCCCCGCCCAGCACGCGGCCCTGGCCGTCAATATGCTTGGTGCAGGAATAAACGACGACGTCCGCCCCCAGTTCCAGCGGCTTCTGCAGCAGCGGCGTGGCGAAGACATTGTCCACCACGACCAGCGCCCCGGCCCGGTGCGCCAGTTCGGCGATCGCGCTTATGTCCAGGATGTCCAGCATCGGGTTCGACGGGCTTTCCAGCAGCACCGCCGCCGTCGGCCGGGACAGCGCGGCCTGCCAGGCCTCCAGGTCGCCCCCGTCGACGAACGCTGTCTCCACGCCATAGCGCGGCAGCAGGTTGGCGACGATCCAGTGGCACGACCCGAACAGGGCGCGCGACGCCACCACCCGGTCGCCGGCCTTGACGTGCGACAGCAGGGCCGACGATACGGCGCCCATTCCCGTCGATGTCGCGATGCAGGCCTCGGCGCCTTCCAGGTCGGCCAGGCGGCTTTCCAGCGCCGCGACCGTGGGATTGCCGAAGCGGCTATACTGGTAATGCGTCACGTCGCCGAGAAAGGTCGCCTCGGCCTGCTGGGCATCGTCGTAGACGAAGCCCGACGTCAGGAACATCGCCTCGCTCGTCTCGCCGAACGGCGTGCGCTCCAGCCCGGCATGCAGCAGGCGGGTCGCGGGGCGATAGGCAGGGGCGGTCGAATCGTTGCTCATCATGAGCTCCCGGGAACAGAATCGTCAGAAGGGCCGGGGCAGGGGGCGTCCGGTATCGAACCGATCCGGCCGTCCCGCGTCCCGACGCGGCAATCCGACCGTGGAAACCATGACGCCCGCGGATTCTGGCGGAGTCAGGCCTCTTTAGCGCGTCTTTTTAACCTCGCCGCAAGCCGGCCGATCCAAATCACGAGGGCCCGCCGGACCGCGGTCCGCCAGACGTCTGGGTTATTGCGGATCGGGACAGGGCTCGTCAACCGTGCCGGCGGGCATGGGTCCGCCGGATGGATTGCATGCGCGGCGGCGCTGGGTTATACGGACCGCAGCGCCGCGGGTGTAGTTCAATGGTAGAACGGCAGCTTCCCAAGCTGCATACGAGGGTTCGATTCCCTTCACCCGCTCCATAGCATCTTCTGTGGATGTCCCACCGAGTTCAACAAAAGCTTGAAATCGTGGGAAAATGACCCGGTCGGATTCCTCCGGCCTCCAGGGAGAGCTGCCCTGCAGCGCCGCGATTTAAGGCCCTCTTCGCACTGCCGGTGAAAGGACGCCGCTCGATCCGGTTTCACGGTCGTTGCGGCACCTGACTGCTGTCCTTGCGATCGTTCGGGCGACGTCCGGTCCGATGGCAGAATGGTCACGCGGGGGCGATCAGCCTCAATGTCGGGAAATATGTACGGTAGCGCGCCACATCGCGGGTCAGCAATTCGTATCCGGCGATGGCGGCGTGGGCCCCGATGAGGAAATCCGGCAAGGGGGAACGCTTCGTGCCGCCACGCCGTTTATAGGCGAGGAAGGATTTGCCCGCGAGAAAAGCCGCTTCGTAGGGAAGATCCTCCCGGTCGAACAGGGTCCGGGGAAGGGCAGCCTCGAGGTCTTCGATACGGGAATAGCGGATCGAGACCTCGGCATAAACGATCGGGTTGATGACCAGACGCGAGCGGTCGGCGGCGCGCGCGACGGCGTCGGCCGACCATTCAAACCACCGTTCGTCTTCCGTCATGATGTCGAGCAGGACATTGGCATCGACCAGGACCGATGTCATTCAATCGCGCCGGGTCAGAGCCATGATGGCGTCGGTGCTCATGGACACGTCACCTCGACCGCGCAGATGCGCGATAAGCCTCGCGCCGCGTGTGTCGCCGTGTCGAGGCGTGGCGCGTATCAGGCGTACAACCTCGCCGTCGAACTCGAAATCGACGTCGGTATGTGGCAATAGCCCGGCTTTCTCGCGAATTTCGGCCGGAATGGTGACCTGCCCCTTGGAGGTAATGCGCATGACCGGATCTCCATCTCTTACTGGTAAGAGTAAGAAATCCGCCTCTCTTCCGCAAGGACTGCCTTGAGTCGGGGGCATGGTGGCGCAGTAGCGCGGTGCACGCGCCAGGCGGTGCGCGATGATGCGCGGTCAGTGCTGCGCGTGCGGGTGCGTCTTCTGGAATTGCTCGATCGATTGGCGCAAATCGTCCGTCCCGGCCGCCCGCATCGTGTCGCGATAGGCCGTGCCGCTCCATACCCACCGGTCAGTCCCGTTGATGATCAGGTCGTGCATGCCGCCATGCGTCCGGCGCGACAGTGAAACCGGGCCGCTGACCGAATCCAGCACCTTGACCCAATCCTGCTGCCCCTTGCGTAGATAGACCGACGTCGAACAGCCTGCCGACCCGCACAGGGCGGCCGATTGCAACTGCACGAACAGCGCGACCTCGCCGGCCCGGGTCGAAAGCGGGGCCGAGCCCACCAGTACCACGGGCGTGTCGCCCCGCTTCGCCGCCGCATCCAGGTCGGATGCGCTGAGGCTGCGCGCGGTCCGGTCCAGCACGCTGCCCGGCTGCTGGGTCAGCGAGACCGGGCCGCCCGTCATGGCCTGGCGATGCGCCACATGGCCGGA
>NZ_JABXXP010000189.1 GCF_013376155.1 Nguyenibacter vanlangensis | reverse complement strand
GTCCGCGCGGTCGAACCCGGCGGCGGCGTAATCCCAGGGCGCATCGGACTCACGGCTGGCATCGACGATGCGCAGACGCGATCCAAACCCGTCCAGCGCAGCGCGGACTTCCGGCCCCAACTGGTTGACGACGCGCGGCGGAAACGTGCCGGGCATGAAGCCGCCCCTAGGCCGCACGGTCCGACGCGGCCCGATCCTCGGCCGCGACCAGGCTGCGCACACGCGGGATCAGGTCGCGCCCATACACATAGGCATCCAGTAGCGGGTCGAAACCGCGGATCAGGAAAGTCGAGATGCCGATCCGGTAATAATCCAGCAGCGCCTCGGCGACCTGATCCGGCGTGCCGACCAGGGCGGTCGAATTGCCGCGCGCGCCGGTCAGGGCGGCAAGGCCGGTCCAGAGGCGCTTGTCCAGCCGCACCCCCTGTTCGGCCGCCGCCAGAAGACGGCGCGAACCCTCGTTCGGAATCACCGCCGGGCGCGCATATCCGGTGCGCTCCTGCAGGGCGCGGGCCGTTTCCAGGATATGGTCGGCCTTGCGCCAGGCTTCTTCCTCGGAGTCCGCCAGGATCGGCCGCAGGGACAGCGAGAAACGCGGCGTCCGCCCGTACGCCGCCGCCGCCGTGCGCACCCGGCTGACGGTTTCGTGCACCTGGGCGTAGGTCTCCCCCCACAGGGCATAGACGTCGGCATGGCGGCCCGCGACCGCGATCGCCTCGTCCGACGAGCCGCCGAAATAGACGGGAATGCCGCCCTGCCGATAGGGGCGGACCTGGGATCGCGCGCCCCGCACGTCATAGAAACGTCCCTGGTGGTCGAAGGGCGCCGTCGCGGTCCATTCCTGGCGGACGATGTCGAGATATTCGCCGGTCCGGGCGTAGCGTTCCGCCTTGGTGGTATGGTCCCCGTCCGCCTGCAATTCGACGTCGCTGCCCCCGGTGATGATATGGACCGCCACGCGCCCCCGCGTCAGATGATCCAGCGTCGCCAGTTGCCGCGCCGCCAGGGTCGGCGCCGTGAAGCCGGGCCGGTGCGCGATCAGCACCCCCAGGTCGCGCGTCACGCCGGCCACGTGCTGTGCCAGCAGCAGGCTGTCCGGCGAATTCGAATGAAAGGCGATCAGCGTCCGGTCGAACCCGCCATTCTCGTGGATCTTCGCCGCAGCCTCGACGTGCGCCGGGTCGATGACCGGGCCGGAAGGCGGGATGATTTCCGACTGGTTCTGGCCATTGACGAAGCCGATGAATTCCACAGACATCCGTACCTCCGGAAAATTAAACGATACATATATGTTGTTTGATACATTTGACGCTTGCAATGTGATGTTTATCAAGTCAGAAATGATCATCAAACGCATTTAGAACGTTAATATGAGCGTTTGCGGTCCATCATCGACGCGGAGGTTCCTGCCATGTCCCAAGCCACCGCGGCGATACCGCCGCAAAGAGCGGCACGGAATATCCCCACCGAACTGCTGCGCTCGTTCGTCGCGATCGCCGAATCGGGATCCATGGCGCAGGCGACGGACGTCATCTATCTGACGCAGTCGGCGCTGAGCCTGCAGATGAAACGGTTGGAAGACCTGCTGCAGCAGAAGCTGTTCCGCCGCGACGGAAGACGTCTGGCCCTGACGGCGGCGGGAGAGGATCTGGTGGGCTATGCGCGGCAACTGCTCGCGCTGAATGACCGGATCGTGCATAATCTGGGCCAGGTCGAGGACCCCGAGCCGATCACGATCGGTATGGTGCAGGATTTTGCCGACACCATTCTGCCGGACGTGCTGGGTCGCTTCCGGATGGAACATCCGCGCGCGCGCCTGATCGTGCGCGTCGGCGGATCCGCCGAATTGCTGGAGATGTTCGACCGTTCGCGCCTCGACCTGGTGCTGTGCCTGGGCCAGCACGGCGATCGTCCCGGCGCGCACTGGAAGGTGGTCGGCCATGACCGGATGGTCTGGCTTGGCGACCCCGCGACCACCGAGCGGGAAGAACTGCCGCTGGTCCTGCTGGAACCGCCCTGCCGCTTCCGCGACGCCGCGCTGCGCGCGCTGACCGGCACGCGACGCGACTATCGCATCGTCCTGGAAACCCCGAACCTGCCGGCGTTGCGCGCCGGTGTCAGGGGCGGATTGGGGGCCAGTTGCCGCACGCATCGCTTCGCGGCGGCGGAGGGGCTTCCGACCATTCCCCCGGGCATCCTTCCCGCGGTGCCGGACATCGAAACCATCCTGGTGCAGCGGGAGGCCTTGAGCGATGCGGCCCACGACCTGGGCGCGCTGCTGGCCCAGGCCGCCGGCGATTCATAAGAAATATCCAATCCTTCCTTGAAGGAAACTCCTTGGAAGGGAGCAGGCGCCCTGATCCATAGTCCGACGTCCCTTTTCCTGTTCAGGACTTATCCCATGGGTCTTCCCGTTTCCGATACTCCCCCGACGCTGCGTGAACGTTTCCGCAGGCTGGAAGACGAACGGCGGCGAAGCTGGACGGCCGAAGCCCTTGCCGTCAACCTGGACCAGCGCGAAGCGCTGGTGCGCGCGCACCCGCAGACCCGCCATGTCGCCGCCGGCGACACGCTGCCCCCGGCGGTGCTGCACCGGACCGACGGCAGCCCCCTGGCGCTGGACGACCTGGTGGCGCGGGGGCCGGCGGTGTTGATCTTCTTCCGTTTCGCCACCTGTCCAGCCTGCAACATCGCCCTGCCCTATTACAAGGAGACCCTGTGGCCCGCCCTTGCGGAAGCCGGCATTCCGCTGGTCGCGGTCGCGCCCCAGCCCGAAGCCCTGTTGGGCGAGATCGTCACGCGGCATGCCCTGCCCTTCGCGGTGGCGACCGATGGCGGGCTGGCGCTGTCCCGCGCGCTGGGCATCACCTATGTCTTCGACGATGCCTCGCGCGCGGCGGCCGAGGCGAAGGGCGGCAGCAGCCGGCAACTCAACGGCACGGACGCGTGGGAACTGCCCAAGCCGACGGTCATCGTCCTCGATCCGGGGCGTGTCGCGCGCTTCGTGGATATCGCGCCGGACTGGATGGACCGTACCGAGGCGCCGGTGATCCTGGCCGCGCTTGGCCTGTCGCAGGATGGGCAGTCCCGTGCCGCGTGACGTCGCCCTGCACCTGGCCGCAACGGAAAGCGTCGGGCCGGACGTCAGCCGCGACAGATTCCGCGACGCCATGAGCCGGCTCGGCGCACCGGTCGTCCTGGTGACGACGGACGGTGTGGCCGGTCGGCATGGCCTGACCGTTTCTGCGATCACCAGCGTCAGCGACGAACCACCGACCGTGCTGGTCTGCCTGAACCGGGCCAATCGCTCGCACGACGCGTTCCTGCGCAACGGTGTCGTGGGCATCAGCATTCTGGGCCAGGGGCATGATACGCTGGCGGCCACGTTCGCAAGCAGCCGGCTGTCTTCCGACGAGAAATTCGGCCACGGCGCATGGCGCGCGGACGGAAGCGGCGCCCCCTTGCTGGAGGATGCGCCGGTCACGCTGGATTGCACGATCGAGGCGCGTCATGCCGCGGGCAGCCATGACGTTCTGTTCTGCCGGGTCCGTTCGGTCGGACTGCATGCGCGGCCACGCCATGGCCTGGCCTGGTTTTCCCGCCGCTTTCATCTTCTGCCCGCCGATTGAGCGCGGAGTTCATTTCTCAAGGTCGAACCATGCCGGAAACACACAACCTGACCCGCCGCGCGTTGCTGGGGACCTCGCTTGCGTCTCTCGCGCCCCTACCCTTTCTACCGGACCGCGCGCGGTCTGCCACGATGGGGTCGATGGGTCATGACGACAGCCATTGCGCCGCCGCCGGCAAGGGGCTGGTGCCGCCCGTGCCCGGTCCGACCCGCAGATTGACCATCGCCTGGAACGAAAGCGCCGTCTGCACCGCCGCCGTGCCCGTCGCCAAGGCGAAGGGATTCTTCGCACGCTACAATATCGATGTCGATTACGTGAATTTCGCCGGCGCCACCGACCAGTTGCTGGAAGCCCTGTCCACCGGCAAGGCTGACGGCGCGCCAGGCATGGCGCTGCGCTGGCTCAAGCCGTTGCAGCAGGGATTCGACGTCAAGCTGGTCGCGGGCCTGCACGCGGGCTGCATGTATCTGCTGGCGCCGCCCAATGGCGGGATCAAGCAACTGGCGGACCTGCGCGGAAAAACCGTGGGCGTCACGGACATCGGCGGGCCGGATCGGAATTTCTTCTCCATCCGGCTGAAGGAAGCTGGCATCGATCCGGAAAGCGACGTGCAATGGCGGCAATATCCGGCCGACCTGCTGCCGGTGGCGCTGCAACGCGGCGACGTGCAGGCCATCACGGACGGCGACCCGTTTTCCTACCTGCAGAAACGGCAGTTCGGGCTGGCCGAGATCGACAGCAACATGCGGGGGGAATGGGCGCACATCGCCTGCTGCGTCATCGGCCTGCGCGGCAGCCTGATCCGCGATGAACCCGCGGTCGCAGCGGCGGTGACACGCGCGATCCTGGACGCCGGCGCCTGGCTGGCCTGCAATCCCGACGAGGCAGGCCGGATCTTCAAGCCCTATGCCGCCAAGGCAAGCGCCGAGGACATCGCCCAGATGATCCGGATCCAGGGTCATCACCACCAGACATTGGGATCGGCCTTCCGCGACGACATCGTGCGCTATGCCGACGCGCTGAAACAGATCGGCGTCTTCCGCCCCTCGCTCGACACGTCCCGCTACGCCCAGCGGGTCACGCAGGATCTCCTCGCCGCATGAGCCGCTCCCACTCGACATCCCTTGGCCTGGGCGCCGCCGATCATGCGTCCCCAGGCGACCAGGCAACCGCGCGTCGCCGCATCTTGTCCCGTGCCCCCTTGCCGCGGGTGCTGCCCTGGGCGGCGGGTCCGGCATGGTTCGTGGCCGCCCTGGCCACCTGGCGCTGGCCGGACGCCGACGATTTTCCGGACACGAACCAACTGGCCGCGCTCTTCCTCGTGATCGG
>NZ_JABXXP010000188.1 GCF_013376155.1 Nguyenibacter vanlangensis | reverse complement strand
GGCCTCAATGGCGGGCTGGTGGTGCGGCCCGACGGCACCATCGTCTCGCGCCTCTCCCTCAGCGCGGACGCCACGCGGCTGGCGGTCGGCGAACTGATGGGCAACGCGGTCGATGCGTGGCTGTTCATCGGCCATGACTGGCTGGTCACCGATCCGCACGCCCCCTATGTCGCGCGCGAGCGCCAGGTGGTGCAGACCGACCCGCTGGTGGTGCCCGACTTCACCGGCCATTACGACCATGTCGGCAAGATCATGGGCGCCTCGTCCGACTATCCGCTGCTGGCGCAGGTCGAATCCGACCTCGCCGCCCGCCTGGCCGGCCATGCCAGCGTCCATCGCTCGTCCGACTATTACCTGGACATCACCCATCCCAGGGCGAACAAGGGCTATGCCGCCATGGAACTGGCGCGCCTCATGGATGTCGATATCGGGCAGGTCGCGTGCATCGGCGACATGTATAACGATGTGCCGATGCTCGACGAAGCCGGCGTCGCGATCGCCATGGGCAACGCGCCTGACCCGGTCAAGGCGCACGCCCATTTCGTGACCGACAGCAACGAACAGGATGGCTGGGCGCAGGCGATGCGGCGCTATGTCCTGCCGCGGGCATAAGCCGTCCGCATCCATGCCGGAGGATACGACATGACCGACACCGTCTCCCCCCCGATCCGCCTGGTCCTGGCGGATGTCGACGGCACGCTGGTCACGCGTGAGAAGCTTCTGACCGACCGCGCGGTCGCCGCGGTGCGCAAGCTCCGCGCGCGCGGCATTCTCTTCACCATCACCAGCGGCCGCCCGCCGATGGGCATGAAGATGGTGATCGACCCGCTGGCCATCGACCAGCCGGTCGCCGGCTTCAATGGCGGCATGATGGTCCACCCCGACTATTCGCTGATCGAGGCCCACACCCTGACGCCGGCGGTCGCCCGCCGCGCGCTCGACATATTGCGCGACCACCGCGTGGACCCCTGGGTCTATAACGGCAATGACTGGCTGGTCGCCGATGCCGGCGCGCCCCACGTCGCGCGCGAGCAATGGACGGTCAAGTTCCCGCCCAGGATCGTGCCCGACGTCGGCGCCCGGCTCGACCAGGTGGTCAAGATCACCGGCGTCAGCGACGATCTCGACCTGATGAAGCGGGTGGAGCAGGATCTGCGCGACGCGCTGGGCGACGACGCGTCCGCCGCGCGCTCGCAGCCTTATTATGTCGACGTCACCCACCATGACGCCAACAAGGGCGGCGTGGTCCTGGCGCTGCAGCGCCTGCTCGGCATCCCGGCCGAACAGATCGCGACCCTGGGCGACCAGCCGAACGATGTGCTGATGTTCCGCCGCTCCGGCCTGTCGATCGCGATGGGGCAGGCGGCGGACGAGGTCAAGGCGCAAGCCACCCACGTCACCACCTCGTCGGAAGAGGAAGGGTTCGCCGTGGGTGTGGAACGGTTTATTTTAGGAGAGGATGCCTGATGGGCGGTCATGACGTAAAAACCGGCGAGATGGTCGTACTGGCCGATGGCGAGGCCATCGCGCGCTACGTGGCCGAATGGCTGACCCAGCAGGCCCTGGCCAAGCAGGACGGCCCCTTCGTCATCGCCTTGTCCGGCGGCTCGACGCCCAAGCGCCTGTATGAAATCCTGGCCTCGCCGGACTACGCCACCCGTTTTCCCTGGGCCAGGACGCATCTCTTCTTCGGCGACGAACGCTTCGTGCCGCCCGCCGACCCGGCCAGCAACTTCACCATGACGCAGAAGGCCCTGCTGTCGCACATCGCGATCCCGGCCGAAAACGTCCATCCCATGCCGACCGACGGCGATCCGGCGGCGGCGGCGGCGCGCTACCAGGCGGAATTGCAGGCCCTCTACGGCGCCGAAACCCTGCAGCCCGGCCGCCCGCTCTTCGACGTGGTGCTGCTCGGCCTGGGCGATAACGGCCATACCGCCTCGCTCTTCCCGCGCCAGCCGGTGCTGCAGGAACGCAAATTGTGGGTGTCGACCTGCGTGCCCGACGACGCGCCGCATACCCGCCTGACGCTGACCTACCCGGCCATCCATTCCAGCCGCCACGTGCTGTTCATGCTGGCCGGCGCCGGCAAGGCCGAGGCCTTCGCCAAGGTCCGCGCGGGCGAACCCGGCGAACCCGCCAGTCACATCACCACCGAGGGCGAACTGATCTGGCTGCTGGACAAACCCGCCGCCGGTCTCTGACGGCCATAAGACAAGAGGGGCCGCGCCAGGCCCCCGGGAGAAGATGCGATGGTCCAGAGTACGGACCCCCAGACAGCGGACCCGACAGCGGACCCGATGATCGAATTCAAGCGCCAGGTGGCCGAGGAAGCCGCCGCCATGGTCCGGAACGGCATGGCCGTCGGGCTCGGTACGGGCAGCACCTCGGCGATGATGATCGACGCGCTGGGCCGCCGCTGGGCCCAGGGGCTGCGCTTCGTGGCCATCCCCACCTCCGAACGCTCGGCCGCGCAGGCGCGCGGCCACGGCATCACCCTGGTCTCGTTCGCCACCCACCCGCAGCTCGACCTGGCGATCGACGGCGCGGATGAGGTCGAACGCGGCTCGCTCAACCTGGTCAAGGGCCTGGGCGGCGCCCTGCTGCGGGAAAAGATCGTCGCCGCGGCGGCCCGGCGCTTCATCGTCATGGTCGATGAAGGCAAGCTGGTCGACCATCTCGGCAGCCACGCCCCGATCCCGGTCGAAGTCACCCCCTTCGGCTGGGAAAGCACCGCGCGCCAGCTCGGCGAACTGGGCGCGCGCGTGTCGCCGCGCATGGACCGCGACGGCAACCTGTTCGTCACCGACGGCGGCAACATGATCCTCGATTGCGCCTTCGGGCCGATCGCCGATCCGCCCGGGCTGGCGGCCGATATCCGCCGGATCGTCGGCGTGATCGAGACCGGCCTGTTCATCGGCCGGACGTCCGAGGTCCTGGTGGCCGGCCGGCACGGCCTCACCAGGCTGGTGGCCGCATGACCGCCCGCACGCCGGCCGAGGACATCCGGCCCCACATCCTGGTCGTCATGGGCGTGTCCGGCAGCGGCAAGACCACGGTGGCCGAGGGCCTGCACAACGTGCTGGGCTGGCCCTATCAAGAGGGCGACCGCCTGCACCCCCAGGCGAATGTCGACAAGATGGCCGCCGGCATTCCGCTGACGGACGCCGATCGCTGGCCCTGGCTGGCCGAATGCCGCAAATGGATCGATGCCCGCATCGCGGACGGCGGCGGCGGCATCCTCACCTGCTCGGCGCTCAAGCGCAGCTACCGCGAAATCCTGGCCAAGGACACCGACCAGGTGGTGTTCATCTTCCTCGACGTGCCCGAAGCGATCCTCAAGGACCGGCTGGCCCGCCGCACCGGCCACTACATGCCGCCCAGCCTGCTGCCCAGCCAGCTCGCCACGCTGGAACCGCCCGGGCCGGACGAACATGCGCTGACCATTGACAGTTTCATCTCCCCGGCCGAAGTCATCGCCCATACGCTGGGCCAGTTGAAATACCGCCTGGACCGATAGCGCGGGCGCGAAGCAAAGGCGGGCAGGGCTCCTTCATGTCGCAAGCGCGCGGGCGGCGCCTGTCGCCGCCTCTGGCATTCCTGGCGTTTTCCTGTCTCTGCCACCCGTCCGCCGCCCAAGCCCAGGACTCCGAAACCTTGGGCCCCGAAACCGTGCCCCGACGCTGCGTCGCCCACGTCATTTCGGTGCCGCTGGTCAGCGGCTGGGGCAGCCCGGCGGTGCCGGTCACCATCAACGGCACGCAGGGCGTCGCCTTCCTCGGCCTGACCCAGGAAAATATCGGCGTCTTCCAGCGTCCCGGCATGACCTATCCGATGGGCCGCAAGCTGGACGTCCAGACCATCGCCGGGGGCGGCCACAGCTACCTCACCACGATCGACAGCCTGGCGCTGGGGCGCGGCCGGGCCGGCAAGGTGCGCGGCATCATGCTCGGCTCGATCGGCGACCGCCGGCTGGACGGCCGGCCCGTGCTGGCCGTGCTGGGCTACGATATCCTCGGCAATTACGACGTGCTGCTCGATTTCCCGGGGCAAAGCCTGACCCTGTTCAGGGAAACCGGCGCGCCGAACTGCCCCGCTCTCACCCGCCTGGCCGGCGCCCGCGCCTATCAGGCGCCCCTCCTGCCGAACCGCGAAGGCATGGACACGATGGTGCAGGTCGCCATCGGCGGCGTGCCGGTCGGCATGGAACTCGAACCGGGCTCCAACGCCTCGATCCTCCGCACGGCGGACGCCACCGATACCGGCGTGACCCCATCCATGCTGGATGACGATCCCCGCTCGCGCACCGATGCCGGCCCGACCATCATCGGCCGCCGCCACGCCTTCGCCCGCTACGTGCTGGGCGGCTATCGCGGCACCGGCCTGCTCGCCGACGTCACCCCCGCGACCACCAACATCCTGGGCATGAATTTCTTCCGCGGCCGGCGCGTCCTCTTCGCGTTTCCCACCCGCATGCTCTATTTCTCCGACCCCCAGCCCCCGCCGCCGGGCATGCCGGCGGATGGCGGCTTCAGCCCGGCCCAGTCCCGCCTGGCCGAAACCACGGTCCAGGACCAGCCCGCCCCGCCCTGACCCCACGGACGGGCCGTCACCCCTCCAGAAGGCCCCGCCCGGGCATATCCTCCTTCAGCCCGATCCCGCTCGCCCCCAGTGCCCGCGCGCCGTTCAGCAGCCAGGCCAGCTTGGCCGCCGCCTCCCGCGCCGGCAATCCGCCCTGGGAATGGATGTTGGAAATGCAGTTGCGCTCGGAATCCACCCGCCCGGGACGGGGGTCCCAGGTCATGTACAGGCTCAGCGATTCCGCGATGCTCAGCCCCGGCCGCTCGCCGATCATCATCACCACGCACCGGGCCCCCAGGCGGTGCCCGATCTCGTCGCCCAGCGCGACCCGGGCGTTATGCGCCACCACCACCGGCGCGATCCGCCACCCCGCCAGAAGGCGCCGCGCCGCCGCCAGCACCG
>NZ_JABXXP010000187.1 GCF_013376155.1 Nguyenibacter vanlangensis | reverse complement strand
GGGGCCGGGGCCGGGGCCGGGGCCGGGGCCGCGCAGGCTGATAAACCCGCCGCTCCTGCAAGAAGGACGGAGGCGACTCGCGCCACGTACCACCCGCTCCGATCTTGTTTGCTCATACGATATTCCGCTTCGTTTTTCCAGATTTTTCATCGCGATGGCGCACTGATGACGCATCAACTGGCGACGAAAAAAGCGTGATGCGCCCATCAGTCCCCCGCGACCACGGCAGATCCGCAGAGCAGTGCTAGTGACTGTATGACAACACAAAATCGCCGATATCGGACCGCTCGTCCAACACAAAGAAAGTGACAGGTCGTTGCATTTTTGTCGACGCCGGCGCAACCGCCAGTTCGCCTTGACGTTTCTTGATAAAATCCGTCAAGCTGGAATTCGAAACGCGCCGCATTAAGCCACATACCGTGAACAAGGGTCTCATTAACCAGTCCGATGCCCACTATAAAAACCAGAACACCCGGCAGTCGTAACGCGGGCCGAATTTTTACGTTGTCCCGCTTTTCGATTTATTTCGAGATGGTGGCACAAACGGGTTCCATTCGACAGGCCGCGAGTGCGCTGAACGTCTCGGCATCGGCGGTCAATCGACAGATTCTGGCTGTGGAACAGGAGATGAGGCTCCTGCTGTTTCACCGGCATAGTGCGGGCCTGACCCTGACGGCAGCCGGGGAGTTGCTGCTGGCGGCGATCATGTCGGGAAAACGCGATTTCGAATCGTTCCGCACACGCCTCGAAGATTTATCCGGTCTTCGCCGCGGCCTGGTGGAAATGGCTGTGGTCGAAGCCGTCAGCGATCGTTTCATTCCGGAAATTCTTCTGGAGGTCCACAAACTCTATCCCCGTGTCGAATTCAACATCCGGACACTGGATATCGCGGAAATCTGGGAAGCGGTCACCAGTAACGAAGTGGATTTCGGCATCTCAATCCGCAAAGGCGCATCGAAGAAGGTCCATACAGTCGCCACCCTCAATTCACCCGTCGGTCTGGTCGTGCGATCCGACCATCCGCTCGCCGACCTGCGGGAAACCAGACTAAGCCATGCGGTGGGATTGAAACTCATTCTTCCCAGCGGCACCTTGGCAATCGGCGCCAATATTCGCGAAACCCTGGCGCGGCATAGCGTCAACCTGCACGCTGCGATTACCAGCAACCGTATCGTCAGCATCAAGTCGCTCGTCAGAAGCGGCCTGGGAGCAGGCCTCCTGACGCTTGCCGACGTCATGAACGAAGTGAAGGCCGGAGAATTCAGCTTCGTCCGGTTGATCGATACCGGCATCACACCCCTGAATTTCTCTCTCTTCTACCATGTCCAACGTAGCATTTCTCCTGCCGCGCAGACGGTGATCGACTTGATCTCGGATAAATTCAACTCAATCCTCGACGATACGGATCAGACGTAACTGCCTCGATCGAGTGCATCGGCATCAAGGAAGGTCGCTCGGGGAAATGCGCAATCGCCTGGCGCAAGATTGGAAACGCCCGCCACGTGAATGGGCCGAGGCCAAAACGTAGTTCGCCATCATCTTCGGCGAATGCTTCACCCTCTGAGTGAAACAGGCCCTGCGCAAAATCCCCGATAGGCTCGAACGTGTTTGGAAAAACAGGGAGAGGCGATTTTTCGGGCGAGAAAAATGTCTCATCCACAGCCTGGATCACCGACCGGCCGCACCGAAAACCTCGATCTCGGACTTATACCGGTCTCTTATCCGGGGCGTGATTGCGCATAGCGCATGAGATCCCCCGTTATCTGATCCCAGTCAAGCGCCTCGCCCGTCCAGACATGGAAGGTTGGACGGATCGTGTTCGGGTTATCCAAGCTCACCGTCATGACGTCGAGTTCGCCAGGGGTATCGTCCCGGCGATAGGTCAAAGGGGACCCGCACCGGCCGCAGAAGCTGCGGGTAACGCCGGGTGACGATATATAGTCGATTGGTGCGCCGCTTGTGTAGCGAAAGCCGGCGGACGGGACGCTAACGAAGGGAAGCCGGGGTGCCGACGCAGCACGCCGGCAGGTCTCGCAATGGCAGATACCACTGCTGAGCGCTTCACCCTCAGCGATATAGCGCACGGCTCCGCAAAGACATCCACCCTTCATCTGTCCCTCCTACGCTGACCAGTTCGCCCATTTCGTGCGATCGACCTTTGTCATCGATGAGCATGAATCGTTACGGCCGAAACCGCTACCTCAATTTCCAAACGGATTCTTCGTCGGGCTATGGGCTCGGGCCGAGCGCCCCGTTCGCGCGTGGCTATCCGGCCGAGATCAACCTTGAAATCGCTTGGCCGGCGGTCCGTGGCCTGTCTGTCGGGACAGTATTCAAGTCGGATAGTCCGGTGTGAGGCTGCGGACCTCATCGCGCTTTTGAAGATCGGCAGCATCGAGGCCCAATTCCACCGCCGCGAGATGCGGATCATCCGGTCGTGGCCGGCGGCCGCAACCAGGTGGTTTGCGGCGCCGCGGCATCGGCCAGCGCGTCCTGTGTGCGCGCGGCTGACGCCGGCCCGGACGCTGCTATTGCGCGTCCAGGGCCTGGGTCAGGTATTGCTCGACCTGGCGCGTCGCGCCTGGACTGGCGATTTCCAGGAATGTCACGCCCTCGATAATGGACAGCAATGCCGCCGGCCGTTCCGGATGGGCGGGATCGGGGACCAGGCGTGACTCGATCCAGGTCAGCCAGTCCGAGACCGCCTTCTGCGCGATCGTACCGTACGGCGCCTCGCCGGCCGCCGCGCGGGCGATCAGTTCGGTCCAGACCCGCATATAGGGGGCGACCGCCGGATCGCGTCCCATCGCCAGCACCTGCGCGACGAAACGTCCCGGCGGCAGGCGCGGGCCGTCGCTATATCTGCCCAGCAAGGATCGGAATTTTTCTCCGACCCTGGCCAGGGTCTCGATGACCAGCGCCTCCTTGGTCCCGAAATAATAGAGCAGCATGCGGTCGCTGGTCTGCAACTGCCTGGCCAGGCCGCGCAGGCCCATATTGCCCAGCCCGTTCTGCAAAATCAGTTCGGCTGCCTGACCAGCCAATGTCGCGCGCCGCGACGCCTTGTCGCCAGGGGCCGCATCATCCGTCATCAAAATCTGTTGAATCCTCGCCGCAAGGGGATTGTAGCACTCGCTTCATTTCGATAATGTAGCACCTGCTTCATACGGAAGGAGAACAAGGATGCTACGCCTTAACCAGCTTATCACATGTTCCCTGGTGGCTTTCCTTTTCTGGGCCCTGGCAGCCTGGTACGTGCATGCCGTTCCCAGCAGCCTGACGGGCCTGCGCGGCGATATCGGCTTCCTGACCAGCATTCCGGTCGCGCTGTGCTGTGTCTGGCTGATCTGTCGCCTGGCGCGTCTTCAGGGCAATCAGATCCTGGCCGGCTGCGTCGTGGTGATGGCCGATGCCATGCTGTATGATGCGATCGCCCTGCGGTGGTTTCCCTTCATCTATGCCAGCAGCGACCAGGCCTGCCGTCTCGCTTCCGCATGGCTGCTCTGGGGATACGGCATCAGCGCATGGGGTGCCCTGCTGTTCGCAAACCGCTTCGGCACAATATCCAGGGCGTGACGCCCGCCTGCTCGCCCCGGTTATCGGCGGCCGGGGCCGGCCTGCGGTGCCCTGTTGTTTCTTACTGTCCGGTTCCGGACAGCGGGATGTGTAGTTTCCATAAAATTCTTTCTATAACAATGCGTTAGAAAATTTCCGTCCGGATGTTACACTCGTCGCAAGGTCATCCGGAAAGGATCTGCGATGTTCGCGAACATGCTGCTGACGTTCGGGCGCCAGTTGCAGCGTCACCGGCTCTATACCGTGCTCAATGTGCTGGGACTGGCCTGCGGCATCGCGACGTTCCTGACGCTGGCCCTGATCGTCCGGTACGAAACATCCTTCGATACCGCCCTTCCCGATGCGCGGCATCTCTACCGGCTGGACATGTTCTGGCACCCCGCCGGTCGTGCGCCGTCCGAAAATCCGGGCAGCAGCTTTGTGCCCTATCCGTTTCTGCAGCAGGATTTTCCCGCCATCGCGCACGCGGTCCGCGTGCTTTCCGCGTCCATGCCCGTCCGGGTCGGGCAGCAACTGGCAGCCGAAACCGTCACCATGACCGATCCGGATTTCTTCTCGGTCTTCGCGCTGCCGATCGTTGCCGGGCCGGCCCGCGGCCGGCATCTGGACGGCCCGAACATGATCGTCATTCCGGCGCGGATCGCGCGCCGATATTTCGGCACCGTCCAGGCCGTCGGCCGGCAGATGCAGATCGACAACGACCATATGCCCTCGACCGTCACCGCGGTCTATGCCGACCCGCCCCCGAACAGCAGCGTCGATTTCGGCATCCTGACCGTCTTTCCGTCGCAGCAGTACGCAACGCTGCCCTTTACCAACTGGGGCAGCCAGTGGGGCGCGATCTGGATCAGGCTCGACGATCCCGCCGCCGTCGCCGCCATCGGCGCGGGCCTGCATGACTATGTCGCCCGCCACCCGGCCCATCTGCCCGCGACGGCCCTGGCGCAGGATTTCGCGGGGGCGGGCCTGACGCTGGTCGGCCTGCCGGACGTCCATTTTCATGACGCCGCGATCACCGGCAGCGGGACCAGCCGCCAGCTTGTCACCATTCTCGAACTGGTGGGCATCGCGGCGCTTGCGACCGCCATCGTGAATTACGTCAACCTGGCGACCGCCCGCGCCGGCATGCGGGCGCGCGAGGTCGCGATCCGCAAGGTCATGGGCGCGTCACGCGGCGCGCTGGTCCTGCAATTCATGGGCGAGGCCCTGGCCCTGGTCGCGTGTTCCGCCCTCGTCGGGCTGGCCATGGTCGAGGTCGGCCTTGCCTGGATCGACACGCTCAGCGGCTGGACGGTGGCGTTGGACATGTCCTTCGTGCTGCCGCTGGTCGTCCTGATCGTTCTGGCGGTGGGGCTGGTGGCCGGTCTCTATCCCGCGCTGGTCCTGGCCGCGTTCCGCCCTGCCCCGGTCCTGGCC
>NZ_JABXXP010000186.1 GCF_013376155.1 Nguyenibacter vanlangensis | reverse complement strand
CGCGGTTTCGGCGGGCGCGATCTCGTGCGGCATCGTCGCCTCGCGCCCCGTCGCCGCGTTCTGCAGGCACAGCGCGTCGCCGCCGACATAGATCCGGTCGATGCAATAGCCCGCCCCCACGCATTGCCGGATATCGTCCGCGCGCCCGTCGGCCAGTTTGCGGACCAGATGCGGGTCGGCGATGTGCGCGCGGGTCATCGCCACCATGTCGACATGCCCCTCTGCCACCGCGCGCGCCGCCGTCGCCAGATCGGTGATGCGCTGGGCGTGGAAGACCGGGATATCGACCGCCCGCTTGATCGCGCTGGCCAGGCCGAGAAAGGGCGCGACCGGAAAGGCCATGTTGGGCAGGGACACCGCATGCGCCATTTCGTCGCGCGCCTGGCCGCCAATGACGTTGACGAAATCGATCAGCCCCCGGCGCGCATAGTCTTCGGCGATGGCGATGCAGTCGTCCTGCGTCAGGCCGCCATTCAGCAATTCGTCGCCCGACATGCGCATGCCGATGACGTAATCGTCGCCGGTCGCCTCGCGGATCGCGGTCAGCGCCTCGATGCCGAAGCGCATCCGGTGCTGCAGGCTGCCGCCATAGGCATCGTGCCGGTGATTGACCGACGGGCTCCAGAACTGGTCCAGCAGGTGGCCATGCGCGCCGGAGATCTCCAGCCCGTCCAGCCCGCCTTCGCGGCAGCGGCGGGCGGCGGCGGCGAAGGCACGGACGACCCGCGCGATGTCCTCGGGCTCCATCTCCTTGGGGATCGACCGCGAGGCCGGCTCGCGCCGGACCGAGGGCGCGATCACCGGCAGCCAGGCATCGGTGTCCCAGCGGGTGCGGCGGCCCATATGGGTCAACTGGATCATCAACCGGGCGCCGTGCGCGTGTACCCGGTCGGCGAACTGGCGGAAATACGGGATCACGCTGTCGTCGGAGACCGCGATCTGGCTCCACGGCGTAGCCGGACTGTCCAGTTCGACGGACGATGATCCGCCGAACATGGTCAGGCCGATGCCGCCCTTGGCCTTTTCGGCGTGATAGAGCTGGTAGCGTTCCTGCGGCTTGCCGTCTACGCCGTAGCCGGGGGCGTGGCTGGTGCTCATCACCCGGTTGCGGATGACCAGCGACTTGATGCGCAACGGCTTCAGCAGGGCATCGGCATGGGGAATCATGGGCGTTGGCGTTCCTTTAACGTGCCTGCCGCTGGCGTTCCTGGCGCGGGGCGTAGCCGAACCGGTTGCGGAAGGCGGTCGAAAAATGGGTCAGGGACATGAAGCCGCAGGCGATGCCGACATCGGTGACGGACATGCCGGTCTGGCGCAGCAGGCGCCGCGCGCGTTCCAGCCGCGTTGCGGCCAGGTAGGCGACCGGCGTCGCGCCGGTATGCGTCCGGAACAGCCGTTCCAACTGGCGTTCCGAGAGGCCGGCGGCGTCGGCGATTTCGCCCACGCTCAGTTTCTGGTCGATGCGGCTTTCCATCAACTGCACCGCGCGGCCCAGTGACGGCGGCAGGGGATCCAGCGCGGCGAGGGGCTGGATCTCGCTGCCCGCCCGATCGCGTTCCAGCAGGAACTGAGTCGCGATTTCCCGTGCGCGCGCCGGGCCGACACGGGCGGCGACGATCCGCAGCATCATGTCCAGCGGCACCGCGCCGCCGGTGCAGGTGATGCGGTCGCGATCGATCACGAACATCTCGTCCACGATATCGATCTCGGGGAATTCCTCGCGGATCGCGCCCAGATTTTCCCAATGGATCGCGCAACGATAGCCGCGCAGCAGCCCGGCATCGGCCAGGGCGAAGGTACCGGTACACAATGCCCCGATCACGATCCGCTGCCGCGCCAGCCGGCGCAGCGCCACCCGCAATTCCTGGCTGGTGGCGGCACGGACGTCGATCCCGCCGCAGACGAACAGCACGTCCATTCCATCGGCATCACCCAGGGCCTCGGTCGGATGCAGCGACAGACCGTTGCTGGCGGCGATCGGCGACCCGTCCAGGCTCAGCACCCGCCATGTGTACTCGTCCCGCTCGGCCACCCGATTGGCCATGCGCAGCGCCTCGATCGCGTTGCTGACGGCGATCAGCGAATAATTCCTCAGCGTCAGGAACCCGAAGCGGCGCAGGCTGGCGAGGTCGGCGGCGCGCGGAGCCATCGTCTAACGCTCGATCACGAGGTCGCTGGTGGGCCGGGCGCAGCAGATCAGGATCATGCCCTGATCGATCTCGCGCTGGCGGATGCCGCCATCGTGCTTCATTTCCACCGTGCCCGACACCAGCCTGCATTTGCAGGTCCCGCACATGCCCTTGGCGCAGGATGCCGGCAGGCGCATCCCCGCCGCCCGCGCGGCGGCGAGGACCGGCGTGTCGGTTCCACATTCGATCTCGCGCCGGCTGCGCGTGAAACTGACCTTGTGACGCGCCGCGTCCAGTGCCTCGATCGTCGCGGGGATTTCGGGATCCTGCGTCGCCAGCGTGCCGAAATCGAAACTTTCCTCGTGGAAGCGGGCCATGTCCAGGCCGGCCTGCTCGGCCAGGGCGCGCGCCGACGCGCGGTAGCCGTCCGGTCCGCAGACGAAGAGACGGCGTTCGCGCAGGTCCGGCACCTCGCGCGCCAGCAATGCCGCGTCGAGCCGCCCCATCGCGCCCGGCCAGCGGTTCTGCGGCGTGTCGCGCGCGCAGATCGAGCGGACGCGCAGGGACGGCGCCTGTTCGGCCATCCAGGCCAGTTCGCGCGCGAAGATCAGGTCTTCGGGCGAGCGGGCGGAATGAAGGAAGATGGCGTCCGCATCGAAGCGCGTGTCGACCAGGTGTCGCGCCATCGACATGACCGGCGTGATCCCGCTGCCCGCCGAAAGGAAAAGATATTTCTCCGGTGCGGCGTCATGGGGCAGGTCCAGCGTGAAATCGCCCGTCGGGCCGAGCGCCGCGATTTCCATGCCCGGGCGCAGATGGTCGTGCAGCCAGTTCGAGACCGGGCCGCCGGGAACGCGCTTGACCGTGATCGCCAGCGAATCCGGGCGGCTCGGCGAAGAAGACAGCGTGTAGCAGCGATGGATTTCCACGCCGTCGATCATGACGGTGAACGTCATGAACTGACCGGGCCGGTAGCGGAATCGCCTGGGCTGGGCCGCCGTCAGGACGAAGGTCGCGACGTCATGGGTCTGCCGCCGCACGGCGCGGCAGACCAGCACGTCGTCGCTTTCGGGATCCCAGAAGGGGGGCAGGTCGATGTCGGTCATCCGCGCGTCCCGTATGCTGGCCTTTCGCCCGTCAACCCAGGTGCGCCTTGAGGCGCGCGAGGTACCATTCCATGAATTTTTCCACGAGTCCTTCGGTATGCGGCGAATAGGGGCCGGGGACATAGGCCGGATCGGCCACCCCGCGCTGCGTCATCTCCACCAGGTCGGCGTCCTGCCGGTTGGTGGCGTTCCAGACGCTGGTCAGGTTTTCCAGATCGTAATCCCGGCCCTCGACCGCGTCCTTGTGGACCAGCCACTTGGTGCGTACCAGCGTGCGCCCTTCGTCAAGCGGGATCACCGAGAAGGTCACGACATGGTCGCCCATGAAATGATGCCACGCATTGGGCTGGGTCCAGAAATGCAGGCCGCCCGCCGCCTTGTCGCGGAGCGTGCCCAGCGGCACGCGGCAGGCCGCCATCGTGTCCATCGTCTGGCTTTCGCCCGAGCCGTCGAGCGGCAGGCGTTCGGTGCGGAAGCCGGTGGGGCGGTCGTCCAGATGCTCGATCAGGCGCGAGGGCAGGCCCGCTGCCTCCCACCGGTCATGGGACGTCCGGCGCAGCGTCTCGTAGCGTTCGGCCTGCGCCAGGTCCTCGGCGCTCAGTTCCTCGGGCGCGAAGCCGAAGCCGTAGGCGAAGAGCGGAATCGTCAGTTCCGGGTGATTGGGCATGCAATGGTAGCATTCGCGATTATTCTCCAGCACGAGCTTCCAGTTGCCGTATTCGATCAGGTCGGCCGTATGGGCGACGCGCGTGTTCTTCAGGTCGTGCGGCGCGAGATAGGGTTCCATCTGGCGCACGACGTCGTCGATGTCGTCGGGCGGGTCGTCGGAGAGGCAGACGAACAGCAGCCCCGCCATCGAACGCAGCGCGACGGGACGCAGGCCCAGGCATGCGCGGTCGAACCCGTCGCCCATGTGCTCGGCGAATTTCAGCGCGCCGTCCAGCCCGTAGGTCCAGGCATGATAGGGACAGACCAGATTGCCGACGAGGGCCGGCCCCGGCGGCAGCAGGCGCGCGCCGCGATGGCGGCAGACATTGTGGAAGGCCCGGACCTGCGCGTCGTCGCCACGCACGATGATGACCGAGGATTTGCCGATATCGACGGCCAGGGCGTCTCCGGGTTCGGGCACCTCGCATTCCACGGCGACGTAGAGCCAGTGACGATTGAAGATCGCGTCCATGTCCGCCGCGAAGATTTCGGGCGACGTGTAGAACGCGCTCTCCAGCGCATGGCGCGGCCGGCGGCGGGCGACCAGGTCGCGAATGGCGGCGATGTCGTAGTTCGTCATGGCACAACGGTCTCCGATGGAGGGAGAGGCTTTTTCATGGAGCAGGGGCGGCCCGTTCGACCGTGCCGGGTCCGACGGTGACGTTACGAAATCGAGACGCTATGCCACTTGCCAATTCGCGCCATGAATTTCTTCTATATCGCCAGACTCGCAAATGTTACGCCGCGCGCCACCTCGCGGATCGCGTCCTCGGCATACAGACCGAACGACCGCCAGACCTCGAGATGAAAGCAGTCCGGCGCCGTCCGCCAGAACACGGCGTCGGCCTTTTCGAGCGGAGCGCGCGTGGCCATTCCCACGGGGAAGACGTTTTCCATGAAGTCCAGCGGGCAGAGTCCCGAGAGAATGCGCGCCGCCCACGGCCCCTGCAGCGTCAGCGTCACGTTGCGGTCGGATACGCCGACGAGGCTGTGCGGAATCGGCCCCAGCGCGTCCTGGAGCGCCGCCGGATCGTCCGCGCCCGGCAGGAGGAGCAACTCGAACGGGCCCAGCCGCAAGG
>NZ_JABXXP010000185.1 GCF_013376155.1 Nguyenibacter vanlangensis | reverse complement strand
GTCACCGCGCCGATCTCGCGCCGTACCTGTGCCGCGCCCGCCTCGGCCGCCTGCAGGTCGGGGTTGGCCCCCAGCGCGGTCTGGCTCAGGCTGGACACGCGGCTGCTCAACTGCGCCTCCTGGCCCTGCAATTGCTGGATCAGCGGCGCGGACACCACGTCGGGCAGGCTGCCCACCGTCCCGGTGCGGATCGCGTTCTGCACTTCCGAATAGCGCGCGCGCTTCATCTCCAGGTCGGCCTGCGCGGTGACCAGTTCCTGGTTCATGCGCTGCAATTGCTCGTCGGCGACGGTCGGCGCCTCGGCCTCGGCGGTGCCGGGCTGGTGATCCAGCCGCGCGGTAATCAGCCCGTTGCGTTCGCGGAACTGCTCGACCGCCTGTTCCGCCTTGCGCAGGCGCTCGCGCAGGGGGACGATCTGCTCGTCCAGCAGCGCGTTCGCCTGCCAGGTCGCGGCAACCTTCAGGTGCCGGCGGAAATCCAGATACGAATCCGCATAGGCGTTGGCGATCCGCGCGCTCGTCACCGGATTGCCCGTCTTCGCCGTGATCTTGATCATGTAAGAGCGGCCATCGTTCAGGATGGTCACCTTGCCGGCCAGGATCAGCGCCAGGGCCTGCGCGCGCTGTTCCGGCGTCAGGGGCGGCATCGCCTTGGGCGGACTGCCCAGCAGCGTATAGATCTCGTCCATGACCCGTTGCTTCAGGGGAACGGTATCGAGCAGGCTGGTGAATTCCGGATCGTGCAGCAGGTCCAGACGGTCCACCACGGTCCGCGCGATCGCCGGGCTGCGCAGGACGTCGACCTGCGTATTGACCGCGATCGTGTCGATGTCGGGCGCCGACACCGTCGCCTGCAGGTCGCGGAACGACGAACCGCGCGTGCCGATCATCAGCATCGTCGTCGCCGTATAGTACGGTTTCAGCAGCGCGATACCGGTGATGGCGGGGGCGCCGAGGCCCAGCGTGACCAGCGCCACCGCCAGGCGATGGCGACCGATCATGCTGAAGATCCGCGCCGCAGACGGCTGCGCTTCGGCGGCGCCCGACGGCATCCCGCCGAGCGCGCCGCCATGCAGCGGACCATTGAGGGGGGGCAGTTGCAACTGGTTCATGGCGCGATCCTCGCGTCAGGCTGAAATGGGTGTCGGCAGTGCGCCGCTCAAACCGAAAATTCGTTTCATTACAAAAACAGGACCGAAAACCCGGTGCGCCTGCGCGCCATGTACCTGCGTACCTGCGTGTCACCGGCCCAAATCGAGACGAAGGCCCGGATCATGACGCCGCCCGGATCATGACGACGAAGGTCACGCGGCATCCGCCGTCCTTATCGCCTGCGCTCTCGACGAATGAACGGGCACCGGGTTCCATCCTCCCGCGACAAATAGTCCGCAGGGCCACCCGCGCGCGCCGACGGCGCATGGCCGCATTCCGGGGCGCCGGGCGTGGTCGGCGGTCCGATATCGATACTGAATGTCCATGCCGACATGCGCCGGGCCCACCCTGTCAATGAAAATATACGATGCGAATAGAGAAAAATGGAATAAGAAGTCAATATAGAGGAAATGATTGGCGGAAATATGGCGTAAAATGTGTGGAAAAACCAATCGACGCCCGGTCGATCACGGGCGTTACGCAGGAAATGTATCAGAGTTCCCGTTTTCATGAGAAAAAAAGTGCAAAAAAACATTCCACAGCGCGGCCCGATCGTGTCACCAATATGTGAAGCCTCGGCCAAGCGCGGAAGACGGGAATTGTCTGGCGAAAAAGCAATACGCCGTATCAAGATAGCTGTTGACAATGATCAGGAAGATTATTTTAACGAACTCGCTTTATCCGAAATATTCCCGTCATACTCTTATAAGTAAGGTCTCCGGTGCGCACACCCTTAACTTTCGGTTTGGGTTTGATTGTCATCGCCCCCCTGCTTCTGCCGGACGTCGCGTCTGCGCAGGTCCTGGATACGTACCTCCCGCCCCTCGGCGCCGGTCTGGGAACCATCGAAACCGAACCGGCCCAGGTCCAGGCGCTCGAACGATACGCGCCGCTGGGCGTGGTGTACGGCCCGGTCCGCATCGACGCCACCGCGGCCGAATCCTTCGGCTATGACAACAACGTCGATCGCCTGCTCAACGGCAAGGGCAGCCCGGTCATCATGTCCAGCGGCGACCTCGCGGCCGTCGCGCAATGGACGAACGACCAGCTCCATGCCGAGATGAACGTCGCCGATTACCGTTTCCCGTCCCAATCGATCCAGAACCGGACGAACTGGACGGCGACGCTGGGCGGCGTCCATAATTTCGGCCATGACCAGCTCGGCTTCACCTACACGCATCTCTCCCTGGTCCAGACCCCGATGGATCTCGGCGCCCAGCTCTTCAGCGTGCCGATTCAGTATGAATTCGACAATGCGGGGCTCAGCTACACGCTGCTCACCCACGGCCGCTTCAGCTTCATCCCGCAGGCCCAGATCGGATTTTACGATTTCGGCCAGCCGACCAACAACGGCAACCTCTTCACGGACCAGAGCTACCGCAACCGCGTCATGGTCAATGAGGGCGTGACCGCCCGGTACGAGCTGACGCCCGAACGGCAGGTCCTGGTGGTGCTCCAGGGCACCGAAATCCATTACGTCAACAATATGGTCGCCGGCCTGCCGTCGCGCGATTCCAGCGGCCTGATCGCCATGACGGGCCTGGATTTCGGCCTGACCGGGCCATTCCGGGCCCGGGCGCTGGTCGGCTATCAGACGCGCCTCTATCACTCCGGCTTCTACGGCACGATCAACTCGCCGATCGCCGAACTCGAACTGGGCTGGAACCCGACGCGGCTGACGATGCTGTCCCTGGCCGTCCGCAACGGGATCGAGGATGGCGGCTACGAAAACGTGGTCGGGTTCACCTACACCACCGCCGAACTCACGGTGCGGCATTATTACAACCGCAACCTGGTGCTGACGGCGCACGGGGGCATCCAGCGGGCGGATTATGCCCGCACGCCCGAGGCGCTGGACAATACGATCCTGCGGACGATCCAGTCGCAGCAGCTCATCTTCGATGCCGGCGCCGGCGCGCAATGGTTGCTGAACCGTCATGTCTCCATGACGTTCAACTATAACTTCACCAGCCAGAACTCTTCCGACTACGCCGTCGTGTCCGATCATAATTTCATGATCGGTCTCAGTTTCGCGCTCTAGTGGCCCCGCCCCGAAATCCGCACGCGCATTTCGGGACGGGGACACCAGGTCGTTTTTCTGTCGGAACGGGCCTCCGGCGGCGGTGCGTGGATGCATGGTGCGTAGATGCATATGGACAATGATCGGACCCGCGGGCACGGGGTCCAAGATACGGGAGCATACAAGGAATGCTGACGACCAGTTTCAACCGCAGCCGGTCCGCCGGTCCGATCGTCCTTCTCGGATTGGCGGTCATGCTGAGCAGTTGCGCGCCCGGGTCGGACCTGACGCCGGTTCCGTCCTACGACCCGAACCAGTACCGCATGGGCGTGGATGACGAAATCCGTGTCATCACCTACGGGCATGACCAGCTCACCTCGGATTTCAGGGTCGACAGCAACGGCAAGGTGGCCTTCCCCCTGGCCGGCCCCCTCCAGGCCCAGGGGCTGACGACGTCGGAATTCGCCAAGGAAGTCGGCGCCGCTCTGGAAAAGGCCCAGATGGTGCGCAACCCCAACGTGTCGGTCGAGATCACGTCCTACCGCATGGTCTCGATCCTGGGCGAGGTCGCGCGGCCCGGCCAGTACCCGTACCAGCCCTTCATGACCATGCTGACGGCCGTCGCGGCCGCGGGCGGGTTCACCTATCGCGCGGTACAGGGGCGCGCCTACGTGGTGCGTCAGGTCGGCGACCATACCGTGGTCGGCCGCATCTCGCCGCAGGATTACGTAAAGCCGGGCGACGTCATCAAGATTTTCGAACGCCACTTCTGATGACGGCCTGATTGCGCTATTTTTTTGACGTTTTTTTATAACGATATTTTCAATGACGCCATTTCAGATTCCGTCGCCGGTTCCGTCGCCGGCGCGGCCCGCCTCGGGTGCTGGAGGATATTATGACCGTCGTGCAGCCTGAACCATCCGTCGCATCCGTGCCGAACCCCGCGCCGAAGGTCGCGATCGTCCATGAATGGCTGGACACGGTCGCGGGCTCCGAGCGCGTCGTCCAGCAATTGCTGCTGCTCTTTCCGCAGGCCGAACTGTTCGCCGTGGTCGATTTCCTGCCGCCCGGCGAACGCGGCATGCTGCAGGGCCGCAAGGTCACGACCACGTTCATCCAGCGCCTGCCCTTCGCCCGCAAGCGGTTCAGGAATTATATCGGCCTGATGCCGCTTGCGGTCGAACAGCTCGATCTGTCGGGGTTCGACCTGGTCATTTCCAGCAATCACGCGGTGGCCAAGGGGGTGATCACCGGCCCGGACCAGCTCCATATCTCCTATGTCCATTCCCCGCTGCGCTACGCCTGGGACATGCAGGCGCAATATCTCCGGCAGACCGGCCTGGATCGCGGCCCCAAGGGCCTCTTCGCGCGCTGGCTGCTGCACCGGCTGCGCAACTGGGACGTGCGCTCGGCCGCCGGCGTCGACGTGTTCGTCGCCAATTCCAGCTATATCCAGCGCCGGATCCGCAAGGTCTACCGGCGCGACGCCCTGGTCATCTACCCGCCGGTCGACGTCGCGCGCTTCCAGCCCAAGGACGGCCCGCGCGACTCCTTCGTGGTCGTCTCGCGCCTGGTGCCCTACAAGCGGGTCGATCTCGTGATCCAGGCCTTCCGGCTCATGCCGCAGCACAAGCTGGTGGTGGTGGGCGACGGGCCGGAATGGGATGCCGTATCGGCCCTCGCGCAGGGGGCCGCGAACATCGTCCTGCGCGGCAAGCTCCCGCGTGAGGAATTGCTGCGGCAGATGCAGTCCGCGCGCGCCTGCGTCTTCGCGGCCGAGGAGGATTTCGGCATCGCGACGGTCGAGGCCCAGGCTTGCGGAACGCCGGTGATCGCCTTCGGCCGCGGCGGCGCGCTCGAC
>NZ_JABXXP010000184.1 GCF_013376155.1 Nguyenibacter vanlangensis | reverse complement strand
CGCCGTCGTCGCGGGCGAGGTCCGGGCCCTGGCGCTGCGCTGCGCCCAGGCGGCCAGGGACATCAACGCGCTGGTCAGGAAGACCACCCAGGACGTGCAGGCCGGCTCAAGGCGCGTCGGCGACACCGAGAAGGCCCTGCACGACATTTCCGGCTTCATCGCCCGGATCAGCGACGGCCTGAACGGCATCCTGGTGGCGGCCACGGAACAATCGGCCAGCCTGGCGGAAATCAATATCGCGGTCGGCGCCATGGACCAGACGACGCAGAAAAACGCCGCGGTCGCCGAACAATTCCGCGCGGCCTCCCGCCGCCTGACGGGCGAGGCGGAAAAACTGACCGGCCAGGTCGGCCGCTTCCGGACGCCCGGCAAGGCAAGGATGCCGGAAGGCCGCGCCGCCAACCGGATCCTGGCGAAATTCACGGCCGGATGACGTCACGATCCGGACGCGGATGATGGCTGCGTCGCCGATCCGACGACGGCCTGCGCGCCGTCCGTCAGGGCCGTACCCGCGGCCAGCGCCGCCTCCGTGACCAGAGAGGCGGACGGCACGGGCCGCGCCTGCCGGTTCATGAAGGGCCGTTCGACAAAGATATAGAACCCCAGCCCGGCCAGCCAGACGCTGGGCAGCAGCACCGCGGCGTCCGTCATCCCCATCAGCACGGGCGAGGTCGCGGGCAGCCTGTGCAGCACCACGGTCTCGATGGCCTCCATCAGCGGCACATGCACCAGATAGATCGAATAGCACATGGTCCCGGTCAGGCAGATCCACGCATTGCCGAACAGCGCCCCGCCGCGCCGCCCATACATCGCCCCGACCATGACGCAGAGGCAGGACAGCATCGACAGGGCCTGCAACGCGCTGTACAGCACCGGCGGCCGCGCCTCGGCATTGACCCGGGTCAGCGCCAGCCCGGCCAGCAGGAACAGCACGAGACCGGCGCACAGCAGCAGGTCGCACTCTCCGGCGCGCCGCCGCGCCGCCGCGCCATGGCGCTCGGCCAGGTCCGCGACGATGATCCCCATGATGAAATAGGGCAGGTGGGTCACCAGCCCGAAGCGGAATCGTCCGTCGAACCCATACAGCCCGTGGATATAGCCCAGCGTCACGACATACAGGGCCAGCACGGCAAGCGTCGATGCGATCCGTGACGCGCCCATCTTCCGGTAGATCACGATCAGCATCGGAAACAGCAGATAGAACTGGACCTCGACCTCCAAAGACCATAGCGGCGGAATGAACATCGACGGCGCGTTCCACAGCACGCCGTGGACATAGGCCATGCTGGCCACGAAACTCTCGGTCGGGGTGATCCGCCACGTGTGGTTGTGATGCAGGACGTCGAGGAAGACCGGTATGCTGCACAGCCCCAGCGCGATCAGATAGGGCGGATAGAGCCTGTGGAAGCGGCGATAATAGAACTTGCCCGGCGCCACGGGCCGCGACGGATCGCCCAGGAACGGCCGGGCAATGATCAGCCCGCTGATCATGAAGAACAGGACCACCCCGATCTCGCCATGCGGCAGCACGGCATAGAGCCGCTCCAGCCTTCCTCCCCCAGGATCGAGCAGCTCGCCATGGCGCACGATGCGCAGGCCGCCATGCCACACCAGGACGGACAGGATCGCCAGACAGCGCAACCCGTCAATCTGCGGATTATAGGCCATCCCGTCTTTGGGACGCTTGTACAGCGCCGGGATCGCCTCGATCACTCCCATTATCCGCGACATGATCTCCTCGCTTTTTGTTTTGTTTTCGAAACAGATTGGATCGTGTCAAAACGTCACCTCGAACTCTCTTGGCCGGCTGACCAGCTAACAGGATAAAAAAAACGAAATCAGGAAAAGCCCATCAGGAATGGGCGGAATGCTCCACCAGGCAGCGCGCGAACGCCTGCGGGTCGGTGGGCCGGTATACCCGGGCGTAGTCGATCTGCATCACCGCCGGGTTCAGGGTCTTGTCGATTGGCCAGCCCGACCCCAGCGCCAGGTTGATCAGGAACATGAAGGGCCGCTTATGCTCCGGCGGCGTCGGACTGCGCCAGATTTCCTTGCGGTCCAGGTAGAACACCACCCATTGCGGCGTCACCAGCGTGCCATAGGTATGGAACGCATCGACCAGCGAATTGGCCGGCACGGTGCTGAGGATCGCCGCCCCCTTGTCCCGCCCGGCCGAATGCCCGTGCCAGACATGGATCGTGGTGTGGAACTTGTCGGGAAACTGGCCGTAATACTCGATCGTATCGATTTCCACCGTCGGCAGCATCCAGCCTTTCGGCACGTCCTCGTTCAGCCAACTGCCGACCCATGTTCCCGGGCCGGGCGGCAGCTTCATGCGGGTTTCAAAATACCCGTACATCGTCATGAAGCCGTTATGGTCCGTATCCGCCGACGCCAGCATGCCCGACGACCAGTGCCCCGCCGCATCCTTGCGCGCCGCGATCGACAGGATACCGTCATGGACCGAAAAGGCCGATCCCGGGCCCGGATCGGTAAAGCGCGCATCGCCGAAATCGCCGCCCCACGGCGTATGCGCGATCCACCGGGCGCCGTTCAGCTTCCACGCCCCGAGGCGCAGGTCGTTGAATTCGTCGTCGAAGACCGGCATTTCGCCACAGAGCCGTATCGGAGAGGCCGCCGCATCGGCCGGGCGGGTCATCCATGACAGGCCGGCCGCCCAGATGATGGACGCCCCGACCGTCAGCGCCCGCACGACCGGCATGATACAAGCAGGACGAAACCCGCGCATTGCCATCCCCTTCTCGGCAAACCCGCCGGCTTTAACCCCGCATTCCCCGGCGGGTTCCGGATTTTCAAGACAAAACATGGATCTTTGCGGACCGGCCGCCATATGATCCGTCCAAAAATCCACCAGGGCACGTGATCGGCAGGTCGCCAGAAAAAGCGGCCAAGTATAGTGGCCCCGAAGTCTGAAGAATTCCTTAATCTGGACCTGAAGACATCGTGAAGGGTCCCCGGGGGAACATGACGGGGGAAACATGACAGGTTTCGACGAACCGCGCCCGGCCGGCCGCGTTCACCTGCGGTCGGCTTGCATATGACGTGCGTATGATGGAGGACCCATGTCCGGCGACGATCGGTGCGGCAATGGCCGGTTCGAAGGGCGCGCGATATTGGTGACGGGCGCGGGGCAGGGGATCGGCGCGACCACCGCCCGCCGCTTTGCCGAGGCAGGCGCGCGCGTCGCGGTCAACGACCTGCATCCCGACACGGCCCTGCGCACCATGAACGCGCTGCCCCCGGTCGCCGCCGGCCCCCACCTGGCCTTTCCGGGCAATGTCGCGGATGAACGGAATGTCAGCGCCACGATGCGCGACATGATCGCGGCGATGGGCACGATCGACGTCCTGGTATGCAATGCCGGATTCCAGATCCCCTCGCCGTCGCACGCGCTCCGGCTGCAGGATTTCAACGACGTTATGGCGGTGAATGTCGGCGGCGTCGTGCTTTACGCGCGTGAAGCCCTGGCCCATTGGACCAGGACCGGCACGGCCGGTACGATCGTCGTCGTCGGTTCGGTCCACCAGACGATACCCAAGCCCGGCTATCTGGGCTATTCCGCCAGCAAGGGGGCGGTGGCGAATATCGTGCGCACCCTGGCGCTGGAATATGCCGCCCGGGGCATTCGCATCAACGCGGTGGCCCCCGGCGCCATCGTGACCCCGATGAACGCGGCATGGACCGACGACCCGGCGCAGCGCGCGGCCGTATCGCGCCATATCCCGATGCACCGCCCGGGCGAACCGGACGAGATCGCGGACGCCATCCTCTTCCTGGCCTCGGCGCAGGCGACCTACATCACCGGCCAGACCCTGTTCGTCGATGGCGGCCTGACCCTGTACGGCGATTTTCAGGAAAACTGGTCGTCCTGATCACCCGGCATCGCCGGAAAGGCCCGATTCTCCCTACCGTTCGACCCAGCGATCCTCGTCCTTGCGATAGCGATGCTTGACCGCCGCCCAGGCCACCTTGTGGGCAATCCCCTCGCGCAACGCCCCCCGGTCGGCATAATCGGACCAGGCGCGATTGAACGCGGCGCGATAGATTTCCTGCGCATGGCGCGGCAGATGCGCGCGGACCGAATCCGGCAACGCCTCGACGGACGCATACGGCATGGCTGCTCCCCTTCCCGGCGGCATGATAGCCCCCGCCATATGGGGGCCAGGCCTTATGGGTATCAGGCCGGCCGGGCCATTCCCGCCGCGCGCGTTTACCGGCGGCCCGAACGGCGTCACACGACGCGGCGCGTCCGCCGCCTCACGGGACCTTGCGGAATTTCAGCACGAAATTATCCGCCTCGCCGATCGCCTGGTACCGCGCGCGGTCCTGCTCGCCCAGGGCCAGCGTCGGCGGCAGCGTCCAGACGCCCTTCGCCCAATGGGTCGTGTCCTTCGGGTTGGCATCGATCTCGGAATGCGAGACAAGCGCGAAGCCCGCCTTCTCGATCAGCGCGATCGCATAATCCTGCCGCACGTATCCGCTCAGCGCGCGCGGGTCCTGCGGCGCGTCGGGCCGGGCGCGATGGTCCTCGACACAGAAAATTCCGCCCGGTTTCAATGCCTTGTGTACCGCCGCGATCATCTCTTCCGCGTCGCCCTGCTTCATCCAGTTATGCAGGTTGCGGAATGTCAGCACCATGTCCACGCTGCCGGCCGGGGCGATATCGTCATGCCCCTGCGACAGCACAGTCCGCCGGATCCGGCCGAAACGGGCCGGATCGGCGTCGAACCGCTGCTGCTCGGCCTGTGGAAAGCGCGAGAACGCGCTTTCCACGTGCGTGCCATCGCCGGCGCCCATCGCAACGTAATAAACGCCCCGGTCATGCAGATAGGGCGCCAGGATTTCGGTCCAGTATCCACCGCCGGGCCAGATTTCCACGACTGTGGAACGCGGCGTGATGCCGAAGAATTCCAGTTCCTCCACCGGATGGCGCACGGCATCGCGCGCCACGAATTTCGGCGTGCGGGCCGGATCGGCGACCGCGCGGCGCAAGGCGGCATCGTCGGCCCGCGCGGCAG
>NZ_JABXXP010000183.1 GCF_013376155.1 Nguyenibacter vanlangensis | reverse complement strand
AGCATGTCGGCGGCCAGGGCGGAGGCGCCGGCCGCCGCCGATGCCATCATCAGCGTGCGGCGGCGCAGGCTGGACGGCGGGTCGGCCCTATCGGGTACGGCCGGACTGGTTTCGGCCAGGTCGAAGCCTGTCCGGGTCGGGGCATTCATTCGGTCTACACTCCAGAAGAGGCGACGGGGGTTGTTACCGGATCGTCCAGTCGTTTCGATTTCGGAACTGTCTCGACTCCGAAAGGAAACGATATTGAAAAATGCCTTCTTTTCATGATGATTTCCGATTGCCTCTGCTGGAGCGGCGCGTGCCTCCGGCAAAGGAGCACGCGCCGGGCGATCAGTTCAGCGGCAGGCTGGCCACCCCCGCTTCGCTACCGGCCAGGGCCTTGCGGATTCGCGCGACGTCCTCGGCGCGCGCCGGAGGCGCGTCATTGCCCCACGCCTTGCGGATGAAGCTGACGACATCGGCGATTTTCTGATCGGACAGGCGCGCCGCGAAGCCCGGCATGACGAAGGCGGAGGGCGCGTTGCGGGTTGCGCGCACCGTATCGCCGGTCAGCACGATATGGATCAGCGAGTCCGGCGACTTGTCCATGACCACGGGATTGCCGGCCAGCGGCGGGAAGACGGTGGGATAGCCGTGCCCGTCCGTGCGATGGCAGGCCGCGCAACGATCGACATAGACGCGCGCGCCCTGGGCCGACACATCGCCGGAATGCAGCGCGCCGGCCAGTGTCGCGTCATAGGCCCAGGGCCGCTGCGCCGTGTCGCCGGCGGGCAGGCTCTTGAGGAAATGGGCGATCGCGTGCAGATCGGCGTCGGTCAGATACTGGGTGCCGTGTCCCACCGCGTCGGTCATGCCGCCGAAGGCCGAGCCGTTCAGGATGCGCCCGGTCTTGAGGAAGGCCACGATGTCCTCTTCGGACCAGCGGCCGAGCCCGGTACGGTTTTCCCCGCGCAGGCTGACGGGAATCCAGCCGTCGACGGCGCCGCCGCCCGCGAGGAAACGCGTGCCGTCCGCGGCGGTCAGGGCGGATTCCTGCATCGTCATCGCGCGGGGCGAATGGCAGGCGCCGCAATGGCCGGGGCCTTCGACCAGGTAGGCGCCGCGCGCAGTCTGCGGGTCGGCGAAGGGACGTGCCGAGGCCGTCTGGGCAGCCTTGACCGACGGCGCGAAGGCGGCGCGCCAGAGGATCAGAGGCCAGCGCATCGAGAACGGCCACATGACGTCGTTCGGCCGCACAGGGTTGGCCACCGGCGTCACGCCATGCATGAAATAGATGTACAGCGTGTGGATATCGGCATCCGTCATGCGGGCATAGGACGGGAAGGGCATCGCCGGATAGAGCGACGCGCCGTCGCGCCGCACGCCCTCGCGCACCGCGCGGGCGAATTCGGCTTCGGTATAGCCGCCGATGCCGTTCCGGGGGTCGGGGGTTATGTTCGGGGCATAGATCGTGCCGAACGGCAGGGCGAAGGACAGGCCGCCGGCGAACGGCCTGCCGCCCGGCGCGGTATGGCAGGCCACGCAATCCGAAGCACGGGCGACATATTCGCCCTGCGCCACCAGGGCCGGATCGGCGCCCGGTTCGGTGCCCTGGCGTTCGGTGCCCTGAAATTCGGCGGCGCGGGCGGCCGGGAGGAGAGCCGGCGACAGGCCGAGCGTGCCGAGCAGGGCGGCGAGCGCCGCCCATTTGCGAGAGCGCATCACATCTGCACCAGCGGGCCGGGGTTTTTCAGGTAGGTCGAGCGGATATGATGGGCCGACCAATAGGCCAGGGCCGCGACCATGCCGGTCGGGTTGTAGCCCGTCCCCTGCGGGAAGGCGTTCGCGCCGATGACGAACACGTTCGAGACGTCCCAGCTTTGCAGATAGCGGTTGAGCGCGCTGGTCTTCGGATCCTCGCCCATCACCGCGCCGCCGGCGAGGTGGGTGGTCTGGTAATAGCGCGTATCGAACCGCTCGCCCAGCTGGCGCTGGCCCAGATGCACGTCGCGCGCGCCCATCGCCCGGGTGACCTTGGCGATCTGGCTGACGACATAGCGGTTCATGCGGATGTCGTTGTCCTTCCAGTCGAAGGTCATGCGCAGCAGCGGCATGCCGTACGCGTCCTTCCAGGTCGGATCGAGGTCCAGATAGACGTCGCGATAGGCCATGTTCGTGCCGTGCGCGTCCATGCGGACGGAATGCTGGTAGGTATCGACCATGGCCTTCTTCCAGGCCGACCCCCAATGGGGCGTGCCCGGCGGGCCGCCGAGCTTGGCCGCGGCGATGCCCTTGATCCCGGCCTGGTTCACCCAGACCGGCGAACCGCCGATGAAGCCCAGGGGACCGTGATCGAAATTCTCGCTGTTGAAATCGTCGAAGGCGACACCACCGCCGCCGGTGCCGATGAACTGGTTGGTATAGACCGTCTTGTCGAACCAGGCGGTGGTGGTGGTGACGTTCTGGTAGACGAAATTGCGCCCGACCACGCCCGCGTTCGCCACCGGGTCATACGGCTTGCCGATGCCCGAGAGCAGCATCAGATGCACGTTGTGGAACTGGAACGCCGCGACGATCACCAGGTCGGCGGGCTGGAAGACCTCGTTCCCGTCGCGGTCCAGATAGGTGACGCCGACGGCCTTGGTCTTACTGCTGTCGAGTTCGACACGCAGGACGTGGGAACGGTGGCGCAGCTCGAATTTCGGATCGCTGCGCAGGGCCGGCAGGATATTCACGTTCGGCGAGGCCTTGGAATACATGTAGCAGGCATAGCCGCTGCAATAGCCGCAGAAATTGCAGGGCCCCATCTGCACGCCGTAGGGGTTGGTATATTGCGCGGACGCGTTGGCCGCCGGCATGGAATAGGGGTGGAAGCCCACCGCCTCGGCCGCCTTGCGGAACATGTTGGCGCCATAGACGTCCTTGAGCGCCGGCAGGGGAAAATGATCGGAGCGCGAGGGCGCGAAATAATTGCCCTTGCCGACCACCCGGCCATCGACCATGTAGGCCTCGCCCGACGTGCCGAAGACTTTTTCGGCCCTGTCGAAGAACGGCTCCAGTTCGTCATAGGTGACGCCGTAATCCTGGAGGTTCATGCCTTCGGGGATGAATTTCTCGCCGTATTTCTCGACGACCTTGCTGCGCAGGACCAGATCGTCGGGCGGCATGCGGAAATGCACCCCGGACCAGTGCAGGCCCGCGCCGCCCACGCCCTCGCCCGGCAGGAAGGCCGACATCTGGCGATAAGGCAGCGCCGTCTGGTCGGGCGTGTTGCGGATGGTGACCGAGGTCCTCGACAGGTTCTGGAAGATCTTGTGCCGGAAATTGGCCTGCAGTTCGTCGATCGACCCGGGATAGGCGCCGTCGCTGGCGGTGCTGCGGTCGGCGCCGCGTTCCAGCATGACGACGCCCAGCCCGGCCTCGGTCAGTTCCTTGGCCATGATCGATCCGGCCCAGCCGCCGCCGACCACCACGGCGTCGACCTGCTTCATCCTGATGCTGGCCATGTCAGGCGGTTTCCCCGGAAATCGAGACGGAGCCGAGCGGGTAGCGCGGGCCGTACTGGTCCACCCAATCCATGAAATCGGCGCGGGCACCGGGGAAATTGATCATCGTCCAGCCGCCAAGCCCCTTGTTGCCGCCATGCACCGGGTCGGAGAAGGCGCCCTCCATCGTGTTGTTCAGCAACTGGGCGAAGAAGGTCCGCGCCGGCAGGTCGCCGAAGCGCGTATCGCCCGTCTCGAACCCGCGCAGGATGTCGTCGCGGGTGGCGGCATCGAGGTCGGCGAAGGATTTGCCGTATTTCGCCTGCACGAAGGCTTCGGCCCCGGCGATGCCCTTGCGGTAGATGTCACGCGGGGCATAGGGCAGTTGGTAGCCGAGATTGGCCGGACCTGAAACGAACGGAGCCTGCATGTACCACAATTTTCCGAAAGCGTACGGCGTATCCATCTGCCGGTCGATGAATTCGGGCACCCCCAGGGCAAGGGCGCCTGGCCCGACCGCGTCCTCGGGGATCAGCCGGTCGCAGGCGGCGTGCAGAAACGCCCATTCCGCAGCGGTGAAGAACGTCGGGACATAGGGCGGCGCGTCGGCCGAACGCGCGGCGCCGACCGGCACCGCAGCGGAGCCGAGTGCTGCGGCTCCGGCCAATCCCTGCATGAAAATCCTGCGGGACGGATCGGGGAGAGGCGTCGTCATACCATCACGGGCTCCGGGGGCACCCGCGAGGGCCAGCGTCTTGGCGGACACCGTCACCTGCGGGTCGGGGGAAACGAAGGGGGAACTGCAGCGCGGATTGCTGTCACGCGTTTTTGTCCGCTTTCTTCGCCTGACCTAGAGCAGAAATCACTTTCGTGGCAACCCTGCCCCCGAACGCCGCGGCAGGGCCTTCCGGCCACCCCGGAAAGATTGGCCCACCCGCCCGGGAATGCCCCCTGCCCTGCCGGCAACTATTTGGTTTTTACCAATCTTTCATGATTCGGACCGGTCTTTTGACACAGGATCGATCGGCTCCGCCTGGGCATGTCCGGCGACGCCGGGGAATGCGGATTGCGGTGGCCACCCACATCGTTTCGATCGTTATCACACAAATTTTAACTGTCCCGGCATAATGCGACCGCGCGCCCGGGGGCCGATCCGGCACGCGCCGGCGTCATGTCCGCCAGACTGAGGGCCCCGCGCCGATGGGCGACCGGGGCGACCGTGCCCTTCGCCCCATGATACCGGTCCTGCGTGAAGAGGCTGGGCTACAGGGCTTGGGCGCCGCCATATCGGCAATGATTCCATCCGCGCTTTTCCGGACGGACGGTCGGTTTCAACCGAAACCTGATTTCGTAAAAGACGGCGTGGAGCACGGTCTTTACGACGATGTCTTTACGGCGATGCCAGAGAACGTGCCTAGCCGCGCCATCAGGCGCGGTCGCGGGGAGCGGCGCACGGAAAAAGGCGGCCCGTCCGGAGACAGGCCGCCTGCTGCAAGATCACAGATGGTTCCAGGCCGGTCAGGCGCTGGCCGCGGCCTTCGCGGCGGCGAGGCGCGCCAGGCGGACCTGCTTGCGGGCTTCG
>NZ_JABXXP010000182.1 GCF_013376155.1 Nguyenibacter vanlangensis | reverse complement strand
CGCCGCCGAACGCGGCTTCGCGGTCTGGAGCCGCATGTCCGTCTTCGACCGCTACACGATCATGCGCCGGGCCGCGACCCTGCTGCGCGAGCGGGCCGAGGCCATCGCCCCGATCATGACGATGGAGCAGGGCAAGCCGGTGGCCGAGGCCCGGACCGAATTGCTGGCCGCTGCCGACACGATCGACTGGCTGGCCGAGGAAGGACGCCGCGCCTATGGCCGTCTGGTCCCGGCCCGCGCCACAGGCGTCACCCAGGCGGTGATCCGCACCCCGGTCGGTCCGGTGGCGGCCTTCTCGCCGTGGAACTTTCCGGTCAACCAGGTGGTGCGCAAGGTCGGCGCCGCGCTGGCCACCGGCTGCTCGATCATCGTCAAGGCGGCCGAGGAAACCCCCGCCTCGCCGGCGGCGCTGATCCGCGCCTTCGCCGATGCCGGCGTGCCGCCCGGGGTGATCGGCCTGCTCTACGGCACCCCGTCCGAAATTTCCGAGACGCTGATCGCCCACCCGGCGATCCGCAAGGTCACGTTCACCGGCTCGACCGCCGTGGGCAAGATGCTGGCGGCCCTGGCCGGCACGCACATGAAGCGCGCGACGATGGAACTGGGCGGCCACGGGCCCGCGATCATCTCCGCCGACGCCGATATCGACCAGGCGGCCGACACGCTGGCGGCGGCGAAATTCCGCAATGCCGGCCAGGTCTGCGTCTCCCCCACGCGCTTCCTGGTCGAACGGCCGGCATTCGGCCGCTTCGTCGAACGCTTCGCCGCGCAGGCCCAGGCGCGCAAGGTCGGCGACGGATTGCGCCCCGACACCACGATGGGCCCGCTGGCCAATGTCCGCCGTGTGGAGGCGATGGAAACCCTGATCGGCGACGCCACCGCCCGGGGCGCCGAAATCGTGACCGGCGGCCAGCGCGTCGGCAACGCGGGCTATTTCTTCGCGCCGACGATGCTGACCAACCTCACCGCCGACATGCGCATCATGAACGAGGAACCGTTCGGCCCCGTGGCGCTGATGTCGCCCTTCGACACGCTGGACCAGGCGGTAGCCGAGGCGAATCGTCTCCCCTATGGCCTCGCCGCCTACGCCTTCACCGGCTCGGGCCGCACCGCCGCCCGCCTGCGCGACGAAATCCGCGCCGGCATGCTGACGGTCAATCACCTCGGCCTGGCCCTGCCCGAGGTCCCCTTCGGCGGCATCGGCGATTCGGGCTACGGGTCCGAAGGCGGGACCGAGGCGCTCGAAGCCTATCTGGACACGCGCTTCTTCACGATGCGTGAATACAGCCCTTCGGCATGATGCGCGAGTACAGCCCTCCGGCATGACGCGCCAGGACGCGGCCCGGGCTTGACGCCGCGCGCGATCTGCGCAGTCTGGCCGGTCGGAACGTGCCGGCCCGGCACGTGATGTAAAGGTCGGGGTCACGCGGCGGGACAGGCCCCGCCGCGCCCCGTCCCGGTGGTAAGAGAGCAGGACCATGGACAGCGCCGATCAGTTTCGCTTCACGCATCTGCCGCACGCCGCGCCGACACCGGCCGCGCGCCGCGCGGAATTGCTGGCCGATCCGGGCTTCGGCCGCGTCTTCACCGATCACATGGCGGTCGTCCGCTACAAGGAAGGGCAGGGCTGGCACAACCCGACCATCGAGGCCCGGGCGCCCATCTCCCTCGACCCGGCCGCCGCCGTGCTGCACTACGCCCAGGAAATCTTCGAGGGCATGAAGGCCTATCGCGCGGCCGACGGCGCGGTAGTGATGTTCCGCCCCGACGCCAACGCGCGCCGCTTCCGCGAATCGGCCGAACGCATGGCGATGGCGCCGGTGCCCGACGCGCTGTTCCTCCAGGCGGTGCGCGAACTGGTGCGCACCGATCGCGACTGGATCCCCGAGGGCGAGAACGCCAGCCTGTACCTGCGCCCGTTCATGATCGCCTCCGAGGCGTTCCTGGGCGTCAAGCCCTCGTCGGAATATCTGTTCATCGTCATCGCCTCGCCCGTCGGCGCCTATTTCAGCGCCGGCGCCGTGACCGTCTGGGTGTCCGAGGATTATACCCGCGCCGCCCCGGGCGGAACGGGGGCCGCCAAATGCGGCGGCAATTACGCGGCCAGCCTGCTGGCCCAGCGCGAGGCCAAGGCGCATGGCTGCGACCAGGTCCTGTTCCTCGACGCCGCCGAGCATCGCTGGATCGAAGAGATGGGCGGAATGAACGTCTTCTTCGTCATGGACGACAACACGCTGGTCACGCCGCCGCTGGGGACCATCCTGCCCGGCATCACCCGCGACACCATCCTCACCCTGGCGCGCGATCGCGGCCTCACGGTGCGCGAGGACGCGTACAGCATCGACCAATGCTACCAGGACGCCGCCGCCGGCCGGCTCAGGGAAGTCTTCGCCTGCGGCACCGCCGCCGTGGTCACCCCGATCGGACGGTTGCGCGGCCGCCGGGGCGAAATCGTGATCGGCAGCGGCAACGGCGCCGATCCGGTGACCGAAACCCTGCGCACCGCCCTGATCGGCATCCAGCGCGGCAAGGCACCCGACCCGCACGGCTGGGTACAACGCGTCGGCTGATTCCCGCGCGTCGGACCGCCGCCAGCGCGCGGTCCCGGACGGACTCTCAAGGAAGGGCGGCGATGCCGGTCAGCTCCACCCGCCAGTGCGGGTCGGCCAGGCGCGCTTCCACGGTGGCCCGCGCCGGCTTGTTCGCCTGGTCCAGCCACGCGTCCCAGGCCCGGTTCATGCCGACCATGTCGTTCATGTCGGCCAGAAAGATCTGCACGCTGATCAGCCGGCTCTTGTCCGTGCCGGCCTCGGCCAGCAGCGCATCGACCTGGCCCAGAATGTCGGCCGTCTGCCCTTCGGCATCCAGCGTCGCATCGTCGGCAACCTGGCCGGCCAGATAGACCAGCCCGTTATGGATCACCGCGCCCATCAGGCGCGTCTCGGGCTGCAAACGGGTAATGGCGGACATGTCACGGGCCTTTCCTGCTCGGCCGCCTCATGACGGACGGCCACCATCCGGTGCTGTAGCCACCGGCCACCGCGCTGAAAATCCCCCGCCGTTCTATTTTCATGAACCTGGCCGCGCGCGCGACCGAAATCGGGAACGGCATCATGACACGAATTGCGCGTCATTTCGTCTTCCATCACCCGGCATCGTATCTCATTGGCAACGAAACGGAAGAGGCATAATACTGTTCCCTCGCAGGGACGTTCGCGAGAATGGAAAGGATACGGCCTTTGATGTCCGGTCATTCAGATCATCGGCTCTGGAACAGTTTGTCCGCACGCATCGTCCTGATGTGCGGCCTCTCCTTCATCATCATCCAGGCCCTGGCCGTCACGATATCGGCAGGGATGATGAAGTCCCAGGTCGAGAAGACCGTGCTGGCCGAAGCCGTCTCCCAAAGCCAGATCCTGGCCGACCGGATCGCCCAGCGACTATCCGAGCAAAACACCGTCGCACGCGACAATGCCGGCGCGATCGAGGCCGCGCACAAGGCCGGGACCGGCAGCCGGGCCGAAATCGTCAGCCTGCTCGGCGAAACCGAGGCCCGTTTCCCGAACATCTACGGCGTCTGGATGGAGGAAATCCCCTCCGGCTTCGACGGCCGCAAGGATCCCCATGCGCCCGGCAGCAACGCGCACGGCATCCTCAACCCCTATTTCATGCGCAAGCCCGACGGCACGATCGATTTCAACGCGCTCGAGGAGCATTACGGCCAGTCCTGGTTCACGCTTCCGATGGCGGCGGGCACCGGCGTCCTGACCGACCCCTATGTCGACGAGGGCAGCGGCATCGAAATGGTGTCGTTCGCCTATCCCCTGGTCTTCGACGGCCGGAAAATCGGCGTCACCGGCATCGATACCCCGCTCGACTGGATCGTGACGCTGCTGGGGAATTCCGACGTCATCGGCAGCAGGACCCTCTCGCTCCTGTCCGACAAGATGACCTGGATCGCCAATCCGGACCGCGCAAAGCTGATGAAACCCTACCGGGACGAGGGCAGGGGCGCCGTGTCGCAGGCCCTGTCGTCCCGCAAGGCCCGGATCATCCGCGGCTTTCACGACGGCACGCAGGACAGGGTCCTGGTTCCTTTCACCATCCCCGGCTTCGACACGGTCTGGACCCTCGTCGTCGACATCCCGGAAACCGCCCTGACCGCCCCGGTGCGCGACAATGTCGTGGCCCTCGTGGTCTCGGGCGCTGTCCTCATGATGGTCTCGATCGCCGTCATCGCGCTGATTTCGGGGCGATTGATCAAGACACCGTTCCGCAGCCTGCTCGCGTCGGTGGCCGAACTCGGCCGGGGCGACTATGACGCGGCCGTTTCGGGAACCGGACGGCACGACGAAATCGGCCTGGTCGCCCGCGCGCTGGACGGATTCCGCGCCTCGCTCCTCAAGGCCCGGCATGTCGAGGCCGAAGCGGCCGAAGCCCGGCGCCAGCACGAACGGCTCGAAAAGAAGACCCGGGAAGAAGAAATCGTCAGGATCCGGAATATCGACGCGGCCATCACGGCGATGGGGGCCGGGCTGGACAGGCTCGCCGGCGGCGACCTTTCGTTTCAACTGAATGACGGCCTGTCCTCCGAGTTCGAGCCGCTCCGGCGGAATTTCAACATGTCGATCCGCCGGCTCGCCGATGCCCTGTCCGAAATCGCCGAGTCCGGCCGGGGTATCGGCCAGGGCACCGCGGATGTCGCTGCCGGGGCCGAAAACCTCGCCCGCCGCACCGAGCAGCAGGCCGCATCGCTCGAGGAAACGGCCGCCGCCGTCAACGAGATCACGGAAAGCGTCGGCAGCTCGGCCCGGCAGATCGGCGACGCGCAGAAAATCGGCCTGCAGGCGCGCGACTCCGCGACTGCGTCCTCCGAGATCATGCATCAGACCAAAGAGGCCATGCGGCGGATCGAGGACAGCGCGAAACAGATCGTCTCCATCGTCGAAGCCATCGACGGCATCGCGTTCCAGACCAATATCCTGGCGCTCAATGCCGGGGTCGAGGCCGCCAGGGCCGGCGACGCGGGCAAGGGCTTCGCCGTCGTCGCGGG
>NZ_JABXXP010000181.1 GCF_013376155.1 Nguyenibacter vanlangensis | reverse complement strand
GGCTCGCTGGCCTGCGCGCTGGCCTGGTCCACCGCCACCCTGATCGCGGGCCGCGCCGTCATGGGCCTGGCGATCGGCATCGCCGCCTTCACCGCGCCGCTCTATCTGTCCGAGATCGCGGGCGAGAAGGTGCGCGGCGCGATGATCTCGACCTACCAGCTCATGATCACGGTGGGCATCTTCCTCGCCTTCCTCAGCGACACGCTGTTCAGCTATTCCGGAAACTGGCGCTGGATGTTCGGCATCGTCGCCGTGCCCGCCGCCCTGTTCCTGGTCGGCGTGCTGTTCCTGCCCTACAGCCCGCGCTGGCTGATGATGAAGGGCCGCCGGCAGGAGGCGCTGGACGTCCTGCGCACCCTGCGGTCCAACCCGCAGGACGCCTCGCGCGAGGTCCGCGACATCGGCCTGCAGCTTCAGCAGAAGCAGCGCGGCTTCGAGATGCTGCGCCACAACCGCAATTTCCGCCGCTCGGTGGCGCTGGGCATCCTGCTGCAGATCATGCAGCAACTGGCCGGCATCAACGTGGTCATGTACTACGCGCCGCGCATCTTCGCGCTGGCCGGCTTCTCCGGCACCGCGCAGCTCTGGTGCACCGCCATCGTCGGGTTGGTGAACATGCTGGCGACCTTCGTGGCCGTCGGGCTGGTCGATCGCTGGGGACGCAAGCCGATCCTCTATACCGGCTTCATCGTCATGACCCTGGGCATGGGCACGCTGGGCCTGGTCATCGGCCACGGCGTCGCCAGCCAGACGACGCAGATCCTCGCCGTCTTCATGCTGCTGGTCTACATCACCGGCTTCGCCATGTCGGCCGGCCCGCTGATCTGGGTCCTGTGTTCCGAGGTCCAGCCCCTCAAGGGCCGCGACCTGGGCATCGCCTTCTCGACGCTGACCAACTGGCTCAGCAACATGGCGGTCGGCGCGACCTTCCTGTCGCTGCTGCACGCGCTGGGCGGGGGGATGACCTTCGGCCTGTTCGCCGCCTTCAACGCCCTGTTCATCGTCCTGACCTGGCTGTTCGTGCCGGAAACCAAGGGCATGACGCTGGAAGCGATCGAACAGCGCCTGATGGCCGGCGTACCGCTGCGCGACCTGGGCCGCGCCCGGCATCACACGCCGTGACGAACGGGGGCGGCGCCGGCACCGCGCCGCCCCGTTCATTCCCGATCGGATGACGCTCCGGCAATCTAGTGTCCTGCGGAAAGAGCACTCTTTCCGGTTTCGTGACAAAATTTTGCCGACATATTTTGTAACGCATAAGAAACAATATCTGTTTGTTTCTATTTTACATTATGTTGCGAAAGTTTCAGGAAACGCACATAATGGAACGAACGTCTTTCATATCTGTTCGGCGTCGGAATATTTTCCTTCTGGCCTTCACGGCAATGAGCGGGACACTCTCTCCCGCCTTCGCCCAGAACGCGGCGACGCCGCCGCATGCGCATGCGGCCCGCACGCACCATGCCAAGCCGGCCGTGAAAGCCCAGAAATCGGCTGCGGTTGCGCAACCTGCTTCCGTCGTTCCGCCCCCACGGTCGGCCAATGCGGTGGCCATGGTGCAGACGGCGGCCATACCGACGGTCCCGGCCGAGGCCGAAAATGTCGTCGTGACCGGCTCTCTGATCCGCGATCCGAATTTCCGCAGTGCCTCCCCCATGACGCACCTGACCACCCGCGACCTGCAAATGCGCGGCATCACCACGGCGGCGCAGGCTTTGCAGCAATTGGCTTCCAACGGCTCGGGCAATCTGCCGGCCTCGTTTTCCTCCAACGGCGCCTTCGCGGCAGGCGCATCGGCACCGTCGCTGCGTGGCCTGACGACGGACTCGACCCTCGTGCTCATGGACGGACAACGCCTGGCCTACTATCCGCTTTCCGACGATGGCGAACGTAACTTCGTCGACGTCAACTGGATGCCGATGTCGATCATGCAGGCGGTCGACGTCCAGAAGGACAGCGCGTCCGCCACCTACGGCGCCGATGCCGTCGCGGGGGTGATCAACTTCATCACCCGCAAGGAAATCAAGGGTTTCGAAGCCAATGCCGAAGGCGGCTTAAGCGGCCAGGGCGATGCCGGCCACCAGCGCCTCTACGCCACCTATGGGCATGGCGACCTCGATCGCGACAACTACAATTTCTACGTCAATGCCGAATACCAGAATGACGACATGCTGTACAACCGGCAGCGTGGCTACCCCTACGATACCGGCGATCTGACTGGCATCGGCGGCTATAACGCCAATCCCAACGCGATCCAGGCCGATGGCTCGGTCGTCGGCATCGGATCGACCACCACGGCGCTCGTACGCCCGGTGTCGGTCGGTGCGGGGGGCACCCTTACACCGCTCGGCGGGCTTCAACCCCTCGGCGGCGGTTGCGGAAACCTGACCACCCACAATGTGCCGGCCGGCGCCTTTCCCGGCAGCACCGGCAATTTCGCAAACACCGTGTGCGAACAGAACCTGGTGGGCAACTACCGGGTGATCGACCCCGAAGATCGCCGCATCAGCACGACCGCCCATTTCACCACCCGTCCGTGGGAACGCGCCGAACTGACGGCGATGTTCACCTATGCGCAGAACACAAGCTATAATACGGGCGCGGGCACCAGTGGGGCGCCTGTCAGCATCCGCTCGCAAAGCCGTTCGGGCGACATCAGCTTCGCCAACATCACGCTTCCGGCGATGCTGTCCAATGGACAACCGAATCCTTACGATCCATGGGCCGCGCAGGGCCAGCCGGCGCAGATCTTCTATCTGTTCGGCGACCTGAACCCCAGTTCCACCCAGTTCAACCAGGCCTATCGCGGCTCCGTCCGCCTTTCGGGGTGGGAGCCCTCGAACTGGGGATCGGACTGGAAATATAACGCATCGTTCGTCGGCATGACGGATGACCTGGAATATGACCGGAACGGCTATCCGATCTTCAGCCGCGTCCAGCAGGCGATCAACGACGGCAGCTATAATTTCCTCGACCCGTCACAGAACTCGGCCGCCATCCGCAACTGGATCGCGCCGCGATCGGTGCAGCATTCGGATTCCTCGGAATATTCGGGCGAGGCGACCCTGCAGAAGGGCCTGTTCCGCCTGCCGGGCGGCATGGTCAACCTGGTCATCGGCGGCAACATTCGCTACGAATCGCTGAACAACCCCAGCGCCAACCCCGACGACCCGAGCAATCCGAGCGCCCAGTACATGGGCATCAACGGATTTTACGCGAAGGGCAGCCGCTGGGTCGAATCCGGCTTCTTCGAAACGAATATCCCGGTCGTCAAATATTTCAGCGCCGACGTATCCGGCCGTTACGACAATTACTCGGTCGGGTACGACCATTTCTCGCCCAAGGTCGAAGCCCTGGTGAAGCCGGTCAAGGAATTCACGCTACGCGGCACCTTCTCGAAGGGCTTCCGCGTGCCGAGCTTCGCCGAGACCAACAGCCAGACGATCGGATACATCACCTACAACCCGGCCGGCGATCCGAACGCGGCGGCATTCCTTGCCCAGCACCCGAATGCCTCGGGCACGGGGCCGGACGCCTATGCGCAGTCATACAGCCTGGCGCTCAACACGGTCGGCAATCCCGCCGTCAAGCCCGAACTGTCGACCAGCTTTACCGGCGGCGCCGTCATCCAGCCGACGCGCTGGCTCAACATGAGCGTCGATTATTATTACATCAAGAAAGACAATTATATCACGACCGCAAACCAATCCACGGCCCTGGCGGCGTATTACGCCGGCGCCGGCATGCCGTCGGGCATCTCGGTCATACCCGACGTCGCCGATCCGGACCATCCCGGCGCGATGGCCCGTCCCGGGATCGTCAATCTCGGCTACATCAACGGCGCCACCCTGGTGACCGACGGGCTGGACCTCGCGCTGGACGCCAATGTCCCGCTCCCGGGCAAGCTGTCGAAGATAAAATGGTACAGCAAGGGCGAGGCCACATACGTCTTCCGCTACAACATCACCTATCCGGGTCTCGGCACCGAACGTTTCGCGGGCACGCTCGGACCGGCCAATACGACCTCGGCGTCGGGAACCCCCCGCTGGCGCGCCAACTGGGCCAACACCTTCACTTATGACAAGCTGTCGCTGACCACGACCGTCTATTACACCAGCGGCTACAAGCTGACCGCCGAGGACTATACCGGTCCGGGCACGCGCAACGACTGCGCGCAGGCCGCCACCGGCTTCGCGGGCGAAACGACACTGGACGGCAGCCCGATCCGCTGCAATGCCTCCCATTTCTGGGACATCGACCTCACGCTGGCCTACCGCTTCAACAAACGGTTCACGGCTTATGCCAACATGTACAATGTCGCCAACTGGAGGCCCCCGCTGGATCTGGGTACCTATGGCGGATATCTGTACAACCCGGCCTGGGCAGGAGCCGGCATGCTGGGCCGCGCCTTCCGCTTCGGCGTCAACGTGACGCTCTGAGCCAGGTCTTTTCCGGCATCTTCACCCCCGTTCAAACGATTCCATTTGAACGGGATCTGCTTGCATAACGGCTGCACTGTCGCTGTATGCGAGGCCGGACCGTCGAGCCGGGGGCCCCGTCAGACGCCGAACGTCTCGGCATACAGCGTCAGCGCCCCGGCCGCGTCGACATCCACCGCCACCGCCTGCGCCGGATGGACGTCCCAGGCCGGCAGGGGCGGGCAGGGCACGCCGTCCGGCTTCTGGATCGTCTGGCCGTCGGCGATTCCGCCGCACGCCACGCGGACCGGCCCCCGCCGCAGGGTGAAGAGATGCGGCGCCATCACCTGGATCACCGCCAGGCTGTCATGGGCGAAGATCCCGGCCAGCCCGCGCGACCGCTCGTGGAATGCCTGGTAGAAGCGCGACACGGCGCGCAGGAACGCCCCATCCGCGCCCGCCGCCCCCAGCCGGTCCAGATAGGCGGCGTCCATCACCACATGCTGCGTCACGTCCAGCCCCAGCATCGTCACCGGCCAGGGCGCGGTCACCACCCGGTCCGCCGCCTCGGGGTCGGACAGGATGTTGGCCTCGGCCACCGGCGAGACGTTGCCCCGATGGCCGCGCGTGCCGAACGCCCCGCCCAT
>NZ_JABXXP010000180.1 GCF_013376155.1 Nguyenibacter vanlangensis | reverse complement strand
CAGCCGGTCTCACGCCTGCACGAACTCCTCCCCTGGAACTGGAAAGCCTCAACACAGCCCCATCATACCAACGTCGCATGAACACGCCCGCGTCTCTCGCCGGATGCTTACTAAGATACGATGCTTCTGGTTCAAGCTTCGATATTCTTGAAGGATTTCTTGCCAACGTCTCCGGTCTTGTAAATTTGATCCAATTTAGAATGGGGAATTGCGGGTGGTGAGAAGGCTTTCTATCGACTAGTATATTCGATGATGATCGCAGATAAACGAGGAATAAGTCGATGGAAAACATTGAGAAATCGGATTTGATTGCTAAGATTAAGGCGATTGCAGATCACGGGGACATGTCGGATCTTGAATTCATTGCAAAAATCCTGCATGTCACATTTTCCAATCATTTTGAATACAAGACTTCCATGCGCAGCGGGGCTGGCGAAGGGTTCCATGCTGAAAGGTGCAGCGGGCAGCCAACTGACATGGGTCTCTACCCGTTACAGGCTACGTCTATACGGGTCTACGGAAAGACTCCGTCCACCCCGCTGCAACGAGCCTCCCTCTCAATTGTGATAAAATCTGATTACTTCTCATTAACCCCACAGGAAGTAACAACGATCCTAAACGTATCGCCAGGGGCTGAGCATGTCGGAATGGTAAACCCGATTAACTCTGTAAAATGGGATCTTGGAGAAATGTTTCCGGGTCGCGATTTTGTTTTAAAAAGTTTTTATCGGAGAGAGAATAATTTTATATCAAATGTGATTTTTGTTCAAAAATATATTTCTTATGAACGAGTGTTAAAATGTCGATTAGAAACCTTGACTTAAATGCACGGCATTCTAAACTAACCAGTTGATGATGCAGTGGGAATTCTTGGCCGCCTAGCCCAATTTAGAATGGGGAATTGCGGGTAGTGAGTGCCCTTTTGGAAATTCGATATGACGGGTTTTCGAGAGGTGCGAGGCGTGATTCAAGCTAGAATGTGGACGCCAGAGCAGCGAGGGCGGATGGCTGGGATCACGCGCAAGACGAAACGCTATCCGTCTGACCTGACCGATAAGGAATGGGATCGTATATTGCCGCTGATGCCGCCTGCGCACCAGCGTGGCCGGAAGCGGACAACGGATTTCCGTGAGATCATCAATGCGCTGCGTTATCTTGTTCGTTCAGGCTGCGGGTGGGAGATGCTGCCGGTTCATTTTGGTCCATGGCAGACGGTTTACTGGTGGTTCCGCAGGCTGATGCGCCGTTTTCTGTTTCAGACCATCCATGACGTTGAAGTTATGCTCGACCGGGAGCAGGCAGGTCGCGAGGCCAATCCCTCAGGCAGTGCCATCGACAGCCAAAGCATCAAGGCGCCCCATGCGGAAGTCTGGGGTTATGACGCAGGCAAGAAGATTATCGGTCGCAAGCGTCACACCTCAGTTGATACGGATGGCCGGCTGCTTCTGGTCAAGCTCACTTCTGCCGATATTTCAGACAGTGCAGGCGGCCAGATGATCCTTGATGCCATCCGTAAACGCTGGCCGTGGGTGAAGTATCTGTTCACAGGGCCTATGATCGCTTGCAATTGATGGATAAGGCTGCCTTTCTCGATTTCGCGGTTGAGATCATCCGGCGGTCAGATACGGCAAAAGGGTTCGAAGTTCTCCCGCGTCGATGGGTGGTTGAACGAACATTTGGCCGGATGATCCGCTGGCGTCGCCTTGTAAAGGACTACGAACAGCGGATCGACGTCGCAGAAGCCATAATCCACATCGCCTTAGGTGGCATCATGCTACGTCGAAACGCTCATCCTTGAATTTCCAAAAGGGCTCTGAGAAAACTTTCTATCGACTAGTGTACTCGCTAAACTGGTTCTATGCATTGCGATAATGACCACAAATAGATTAGGAATAAGTCGGTGAAAAATGTTGACAAGTCGGATTTGATTGCTGGGATTGAGGCGATCGCAGATCATAGGGACATGTCGGATCTTGAATTCATTGCGGAAGCATTAAATGTTACATTCTCAGATCCAATAGAATCTACGGCTACCATGCGCCGTGGAGCCGAGAAGCTATATTGCGAAAGGTTCATCGGTAAAGCAATAGAAGCGAAGCGTTATTCGATATATGTTAGATATAGTCGAATCTATGGTAAAATTAAAACGACTCCACTCAAACAAGCATCTCTTGTAATTTCCCCGGACTCTTCGGTTTTTTCTCTAACTGCACAGGATTTGATCGATTCTCTAAATGACCCTACCGGAGAAATAAGTGTTGGTATGGTAAATCCTATAGATACTATCGAGTGGAAATTTAATCCCCTCTCGCATGTTTATGAATTTTATTTACATTGTTCATATTTACGAAATACCAATGTGGTAACAACTCTATTCTTTACTCAAGATTTTCTATAAAATTGTAGGTAATAGAAATGTCCATTAGTGATTTTTACTTAAATGCGCTGCTTTCTGGTCTAAGTTGATTCGATAACGAAACATTATTGGAGATACATACGATCTTACAATTCAGTTCTACGTTGATGGATGAGCTGGGGAAGTTCGCAGATGTCAACGGAATCTTTCAATCTTCTGCGCCCGGAGTATTCTATCAAGCAAATAATGAAAAATACGTTATAAACATTAATCCAAACCAATTTTCACTTGAAATAGAATCCCTTCCGCCGGATGTAACTGATACAAATCCGCGAACACTTAGTCTTGCTGAACAGGTGGTCGGGGCGCTGGCGCATCATCAGCTACCTTTTATCCCCGCTTAGCCGCGCTGTTCAAGATGCTGGAAGAAAAAGATGAGCGAGGGGGGGGGCGCAGGATCGCTTCGCGGCCGCGTAGCAACGGCATCTCTCGGGGGCGGCATCTTGGATCTGTTGCAAATGGGGAGGAGCGAGCCATGACAGAAGCGGGGTCGCACGAGATTTCACCGGTTACTCTTCATTTTGCCGGACAACTTACGATTGATACGCTTAGCTAAGGGATTGCGTTGTCTCCGGACAGGGACTTTTGGTGCCGCCTATTTGGATGTGAATAACAATGTGATCATCGCGCCAGTTCTCGGTATGGCGTGGGAGAAAGGTAATTGTTAAATTAGATAAGAGACGATGCTTCTGGTTCAAGCTTCGATATTCTTGAAGGATTTCTTGCCAACGTCTCCGGTCTTGTAAATTTGATCCAATTTAGAATGGGGAATTGGGGGTGGTGAGAAGGCTTTCTATCGACTAGTATATTCGCTAAATTGGTTCTATGCATCGCGATGATGATCGCAGATAAACGAGGAATAAGTCGATGGAAAACATTGAGAAATCGGATTTGATTGCTAAGATTAAGGCGATTGCAGATCACGGGGACATGTCGGATCTTGAATTCATTGCAAAAATCCTGCATGTCACATTTTCCAATCATTTTGAATACAAGACTTCCATGCGCAGCGGGGCTGGCGAAGGGTTCCATGCTGAAAGGTGCAGCGGGCAGCCAACTGACATGGGTCTTTACCCGTTACAGGCTACGTCTATACGGGTCTACGGAAAGACTCCGTCCACCCCGCTGCAACGAGCCTCTCTCTCAATTGCCATAAAACCTGATTACTTCTCATTAACTCCGCAGGAAATAACAACGATCCTAAACGTATCGCCAGGGGCAGAGCATGTCGGAATGGTAAACCCGACTGACTCTGTCGAGTGGGATCTTGGAAAAATATTTCCTGGTCGCAGCTTTATTTTAGAAAGCTCCTACGAAAGGAGGAATAATTTTATATCAAATATGATTTTTATTCAGAAATATCTTTAGTATGAACGAGTGTTAAAATGTCAATTAGCAACTCTGCCTTAAATATGCTGCTTTCTGGGCTCACCGGTTTTGATGATGCGACGAAAGCCGAAATGGCAACCATTATTCAATTCAGTCCCACGTTGATGGATCAGCTAGAATCATTCGCTACCGCCGACGGTGAATTACAGTCTTCCGGTGTTGGTGTAACTTACCGTGCAACAAAAAATAGCTTTGTAATTAACATTAACCCTGACCAATTTACTGTCGATATGGAGGCCTTGCCACCGAAGGTGATTGACGCGACTTCACGAACACTTAGCCTTGCTGAACAGGTGGTCGGGGCGCTGGCGCATGAGTTGGGACATTTCTCTGATCTGCAGGAGCTTCAGACGATCCCGACAAATTTTGACCTCAATAACCCACTCGACGGACAATTATTTGTCGCATTTGGTTTGAATTCAGAGGGTAAGGCATTATATAATGAAATTATAGCACAAAATGAAATTTATCAACAAAGCAATGGACTGTATCTTACTGGCGTGCTTCTTCCTGGGTACAACCTGGATCAAGTTCAACAGATTGTCGACACGGCATTGGCTGCGTCAACGGAAGCCAATGCGCTGCCCGCCTTGGTGAGTATATATAAGAATCTTACACCATCAATGAATCTTGATGGGAACAACGGGACACAAACATATCTGGAAAAATTTCAGAGCACATGGGCGACGGGTCTGGGCGGGACACCGGGGGCCACTCTCTGTTCGCCTGTTCCGGCTGGGTTAAATTTGGAATCGATTGAACTTTCTACTATTACCTCTGATGCATTGGGCAATGTTAGCGGTTATATTCTTTCCGCAATAAACGCAAGCACGGGACAAACTGTAAACATACAAATCACGTTTGGGAGTCAAAATTCATCTGGGATTGCCTATCAGACCGGTATCGTAACGTATCCTGATGGAAGCACACAGAATTTTCTGCAAGCCTATCAAAATGGCGGTGACATAAGTTCAGGAAATTATGCGTATATTGATTTGTATGGAAATAACAATAAAATATCCGACGATTCAGCGAATGTGCAAGTGCTAACGGTAATCGGTGCCGGAAATTCTGTCAACGAAGCATCCAGCAGGGTATTACAGGTCGGCATCTCGAACGGTACCATCACCGAAAACAACGCCGATGTGCTGACGGTCACGGGCGGTGGAAACACGATCTACACCGGTCCGGACGAGGCGCTGGAAGTCAACGGCACCAACGGCAGCTACGACAACATCCATGGCGGTAACGATGCCGCCGGGGC
>NZ_JABXXP010000179.1 GCF_013376155.1 Nguyenibacter vanlangensis | reverse complement strand
CGTTTACGCCCGTCCCGCTTCTCCTGCGGGGTCAGCGCGCCAGCGGGCGGTACTTGATCCGCCCGGGCTCGGTCGCGTCAGGCCCGAGTCGACGTCGCTTGTCCTCTTCATAGGCCTGGAAATTACCCTCGAACCATTCGACGTGGCTGTCGCCCTCGAAGGCCAGGATATGGGTGGCCAGGCGGTCCAGGAACCAGCGGTCATGGCTGATGATCACGGCGCAGCCGGCGAATTCCGCCAGGGCGTCTTCCAGCGCGCGCAGCGTGTCGACATCGAGGTCGTTGGTCGGTTCGTCCAGCAGGATGACGTTGCTTTCCTGGCGCAGCATCTTTGCCAGGTGCACGCGGTTGCGCTCGCCGCCCGACAGGATGCCGACCTTCTTCTGCTGGTCCGGGCCCTTGAAGTTGAAGGCGCCGACATAGGCGCGCGACGGCACCGCGCGCTTGCCCAGATAGATGACGTCGGTGCCGCCCGAGATTTCCTCCCAGACGGTCTTGTCGTCGTCCAGGCTGTCGCGCGACTGATCGACATAGCCGAGCTTGACCGTGTCGCCGACCTTCAGCGATCCGGCATCGGGCTGCTCCTGCCCCACGATCATGCGGAACAGGGTGGACTTGCCCGCGCCGTTCGGCCCGATCACGCCGACGATGCCGCCGGGCGGCAGCTTGAAGCTGAGATCGTCGATCAGCAGCCGGTTGCCGAACGCCTTGCGCAGATCCTCGGCCTCGATGACCGTGCCGCCCAGGCGGGGGCCCGGCGGGATGACGATGTCGGCGGTGCCGCCCGCGCGCTCGGCGTTCTGGGCCAGCATTTCCTCGTACCGGGCGATACGCGACTTGCTCTTGGCCTGGCGTGCCTTGGGGCTGGAGCCGATCCATTCCTGCTCGGCGGCCAGGGCGCGCTGGCGGGCGCTCTCTTCCTTTTCCTCCTGGGCCAGGCGCTTGCGCTTCTGCTCGAGCCAGGAGGAGTAGTTGCCCTGGAACGGGAAGCCCCGGCCGCGCTCCAGCTCGAGGATCCAGTTGGTGACGTTGTCGAGGAAGTAGCGGTCATGGGTGATGACCATCACCGTGCCCTGGTAGTCGCGCAGCGTGCGTTCCAGCCAGGCGACGCTTTCGGCGTCGAGATGGTTGGTCGGCTCGTCCAGCAGCAGCAGGTCGGGCTTTTCCAGCAGCAGGCGGCACAGCGCCACGCGCCGGCGCTCGCCGCCCGACAGGCGGGTCACCGCGCTGTCGGCCGGGGGGCAGCGCAGCGCGTCCAGCGCGATGTCGATCTTGCGGTCCAGTTCCCAGCCGTCGCCGGCATCGATCTTTTCCTGCAGCTCGGCCTGTTCGGCCAGAAGGGCGGTCATCTCGTCGTCCGACATCGGCTCGGCGAACGCCATCGAGATCTCGTTGAAGCGGTCGACCGCGCGCTTCAGCTCGCCGAAGCCCAGGGCCACGTTCTCGCCGACGGTCAGCGATTCGTCCAGCTTCGGCTCCTGCTCCAGATAGCCGATCTTCATGCCCTCGGCGGCCCAGGCCTCGCCGCCGAATTCCTTCTCGATTCCCGCCATGATCTTCAGCAGGGTGGATTTGCCGGCGCCGTTGACGCCCAGCACGCCGATCTTCACTCCCGGCAGGAAAGACAGGGTGATGCCCTTGAAGACCTCGCGCCCGCCCGGATACGCCTTGGTCAGGTCCTTCATCACATAGACATATTGCGTGGCGGCCATGACGAAGGCTCCGATATCCGAAAAGGTGAAGAGGGTCGTGCGGACCGCGCCCCCGAACCGGGGGACGGGCCGTGCGACGGCCTGCGCCCGGCAGGACTTGAACCCGCAACCAAGCCGTTATGAGCGGCCCGCTCTGACCAATTGAGCTACGGGCGCGCAGGCCGGTCCTGACTTCGCGCATGTGCGGCGATTTGGCAAGGTCCGGCGTGCCCGGCGGCCGCGAATTCGTCCCGCGCCGGCGCAACTCGCCCGCGCTTGGCCCCGTGCTTGGCCCCGTGCTTGGCAAGGCCCGCGCGCCCCGATAGGTTCGGCGACGTCTTCCCATGCCGTGAAAAGGAACGCCGCCATGGACGTATCGAAACTGTCGCCCGGCAAGGACGTGCCGTTCGACATCAACGTCGTCATCGAGATCCCCCAGGGCTCGTCGGTCAAATACGAAATCGACAAGGAGAGCGGCGCCGTCGTCGTCGACCGCGTTCTCTTCACGCCCATGGCCTATCCGGCGGCATATGGCTTCATCCCCGGCACGCTGGCCGCCGACGGCGACCCGGCCGACGCGCTGGTGCTGATCCCGGCCCCGGTGGTGCCCGGCGCGGTGATCCGCGCGCGGCCGATCGGCATGCTGCGCATGGAGGACGAAAGCGGCCAGGACGAGAAGATCGTCTGCGTGCCGCACGACAAGGTGCACCCGCACTATGCCACGGTCGAGAAGATCGCCGACCTGCCTGAGATCACCATCCAGGCGATCGAGCATTTCTTCACCCGCTACAAGGACCTGGAGAAGGGCAAGTGGGTCAAGGTGGCCGGCTGGGCCGGGCGCGAGGAAGCCGGCGAGGTGATCACCGCCGCGATCGCCGCGGCCCAGAAGTAAGCGGGCGCTCTCCCTTCCCGACGGTCATGGCCGGGTGCGTGCGGCGCGCCCGCCATGACTGCCCGGGTCTCAATGGATTGCCAGATAGCGGAACACGCGAACTTTCAGGATATCGAGCACCAGCAGATACGCTGCCACGACCGCCAGCAACGCGGCGATCAGGATCGGCCTGACCGGTGCCATGAGAATGCCGCGTGCCGCCATCGCGGCCACGACGGCGAGATCGGCCAGCGACCCCGCGAGCAGCCAGCGGCCCGGCCGGGAACGCCAGAACGGCCCGCGCTCGCGCACCAGGTAGATGTTCCCCTGGCCCGTCGCCACCAGCATGACGAAGACCAGCGTCTGCAGTTCGCCGAGCGTCAGGCCGAGCGCGGCGCGCCCGACGAAGAAGACGGTGAAGGACAGGACCAGGACCGCGGATGCGAGAATTCCGCCCGTCAGCATCAGGGTGCGCACGTTCCAGCGGTCCGGACGCGGCGAGAAGCCGACATTGTCCGTGGCGATCGACATCGTGACGAAATCGTTGGTGAACAGCAGCAGCACGATCAGCAGCGGCGTGATGACGAAGACATGGGTCACGATCACGCCGACGGTCAGAAAGACCGCGATCTCCAGGGTCTTCATGATCTTGTTGATCGTATAGGTCAGCATCCGCTGATAGATGCGCCGACTGGCGCGCACCGCCGTCAGCGCATCCACGAGGCCCGGCGCGGTCAGCACCACGCCCGCCGAGGCGCGGGCCACGTCCGTGGCGCCGGAGACGGCGATTCCGACATCGGCCTGTTTCAGTGCCGGCGCGTCATTGACCCCGTCGCCCGTCATGCCCACCACATGGCCCGCCGACTGGAGCAGCCGGATCAGCCGGATCTTGTGCTCGGGATAGACACGGGCGTAGACGCCGTAATCCAGCGCCTCTCCCTCGCGCGGATGGTCGAGCGCATCGGGCGCCGCGGACATTCCCATAATCCCGACCTGCCCCGCGATGGCGCGCGCGGTGGCGGCATTGTCGCCCGTCACCATCACGACACGGATGCCGAGATCTTGGAGCCCCTTCACCAGAGCGGCCGAATCCGGACGCGGCGGATCCGCCAGTCCGATGAGGCCGGCCAGGCGAAGTCCGGCGCGGCTTTCGCCGCGCGCCACGGCAAGGACCCGCATGCCCGATGCCGCCAGCCTGTCGATGGCCTCCGTCATGTCGGGCGGCGCGCGGACCAACGCGGCGACGGCCTGTGGCGCGCCCTTGGCGACATGCAGTTCGCCGTCCGGACCCCGATAGCGGCCGAGCGAATAGCGGGTCGCCGGGTCGAACGGCACGAATGCGAGGCGGTCCGGCGGATCGGTCAACAGGCCGCGCGCCTTCGCCGCGTCCAGGATGGCGAGGTCGATCGGATCCTGCGTGGCGGAATCGGACGCCAAGGCCGCCAGGCGGACCAGTTCGTCGTCCGAGGCCGCGTCGAGGCGCGCGACCGTCGCGAGCGTCAGGCGGTTCTCGGTCAGCGTGCCCGTCTTGTCGGTGCATAGCACGTCCATGCCCGCCGCCTCCTCGATCGCCGCGAGCTTGGTCAGCAACACGCCGGAGCGCGCCAGTTCGGCAGCTCCGAGCGCGGTTGCCAGGGTGAAGGTTGCCGGCAGCGCGACCGGCACCGAGGCGACCAGCAGGATCAACGCGAAAGGCAGCACGTCGCGCAGCGGCATCCCGGCCCAGGCCGCGTAACCCAGCAATGCCGTGATCAGGGCGGCGTCGATGATGGCGAGAATCCGGACGATCCTGAAGATCGTCACCGAGAGGTGGCTTGTCGCGCGCGCGGTGCGCACAAGTTCGGCGGTCTTGCCGAAATAGGTGCCGAGGCCCGTCGCCGCGACCTCGCCCGTCGCTTCGCCGCGCCGCACGACGGAGGCGGCATAGGCCATGGCGCCGGCCCCTGCCTCCACGGCCACGGATTCGCCGGTCAATGCCGACTGGTCCAGCAGGATCCCGCCTTCGAGGATCCTGACGTCGGCCGGCGAGAGATCGCCCATGCGCAGATGCACGAGGTCGCCCGGGACGAGGCCGGCGGCCGGCAGCGAACGCCACGTACCGTCGCGGCGTACGCGGGCCGTCGCGCTGAGCCTGTGCCGCAGCAGGTCCAGCGCCTTGCCGGCGCGTCCTTCCTCGACGAAGCTGATGAGCGCGTTGACGCCCAGCAATGCGGCGATGACCGCCGCCTCGAGATCCTTGCCGAGCACCACCTGCAGCAGGATCGTCGCTTCCAGCATCCAGGGAATGGGGCCCCAGAACTTGCCCAGGAGCGTCACCAGCGGGCGCGGGCGCCGTTCGGCGATCTCGTTCGGTCCGTAATGCCGCAGACGCCCTTCCGCCTCGGCCTCGGTCAGGCCGGCGGGGCCGTCATGCTGCGTGCTGTCCGTCGCCTGCTCCATTGACGCCTCATGCTCGACACCGATCGTCGTGTTGCCGACCGCCCGCCCCTATCGCCCCGCCGCGCGGCCGGCGGAGAG
>NZ_JABXXP010000178.1 GCF_013376155.1 Nguyenibacter vanlangensis | reverse complement strand
ATGGCGCGGCCGGGGTCCGTCCCGCCGGCGCGGGCCGCCAGCGCCAGGTTCTCGCGCAGGGTCAGCCCCGGCTTCAGCGCGTCCTGATGGCCCAGATAGGCGACGCGGGCGGCATGGGCGGTTCGATCGGCCAGCGCATCGATCCCCGCCCACAGGACATGGCCGCCTTCCGGTTTGCGCAGCCCTGCCAGGACGCGCAGCAGGGTCGATTTTCCAGCGCCGTTCGGACCGGTCAGCAGCAGGGCCTCACCGGCCCGCAGGCGCAGCTCGACCCCGTCCAGGACCAGCCTCTCCCCGCGGAAGACCGAGATATTTTCGACGTCCAGCAGCGGGCGGGACAGGGCGGCATAGGCAGCGATGACGGGGCTCCTCGCAAGGTGGGGCGCACGCGCGGACCGGCGATATGGCGGGAAATTTCCCGCGTTCTTGTTACCGGGGCCAGCTTGTGTCACCACCATGTCCGGGTATGTTCTACGACCGTTAAGAGATCAAGCCGGTTGTCCAGAGGGATCACGCCGCCTGCCGGCGGGACTGCGTGCTTCTGTTGGATGATCCGCCGCGGACGCCTCGGAGGGAAAAGCCAATGAAGTCGGTTGGGCACGATACGCTGAAAACGGCCAGCACGCTGGATGTCGACGGCAGGACCTATCATTATTTCTCGATTCCCGAAGCGGAGAAGACGATCGGCGACGTCGGCCGCCTGCCGGTCAGCCTGAAGGTCCTGCTGGAGAACGTCCTGCGTTTCGAGGACGGACGGTCCTACAGCGTCGACGACGCACGCGCGATCGCGGCCTGGCTGCCCGAGGGCGGCAGCACGCAGGAAGTGCCCTTCAAGCCCGCGCGGATCCTGATGCAGGATTTCACCGGCGTTCCGGCCGTGGTGGACCTGGCCGCGATGCGCGACGGAATCCTGAAGCTGAAGGGCGATCCGCAGAAGGTGAATCCGCTGGTGCCGGTCAACCTGGTCATCGACCATTCGGTGATGGTGGACGTGGCCGGCACGCCCGACGCGCTGCAGAAGAACGTGACGATCGAATTCCAGCGCAACGGCGAGCGCTATGCGTTCCTGCGCTGGGGCCAGGAAGCGTTCGAGAATTTCTCGGTCGTGCCGCCGGGCACCGGCATCTGCCACCAGGTGAACCTGGAATATATCGCCCAGGCCGTCTGGACGGCGCAGGTCGACGGCAAGGACTATGCCTATCCCGACACGCTGTACGGCACCGACAGCCATACCACCATGGTCAACGGCATGGGCGTGCTGGGCTGGGGCGTCGGCGGGATCGAGGCCGAGGCGGCGATGCTGGGCCAGCCGATCGCGATGCTGATCCCCGACGTGATCGGCTTCAAGCTGACCGGCCGGCTGCCCGAGGGCGCGACCGCGACCGACCTGGTGCTGACCGTCACCCAGATGCTGCGCAAGAAGGGCGTGGTCGGCAAGTTCGTCGAATTCTTCGGCCCGGCGCTGGACCATCTGCCGGTGGCCGACCGCGCGACGATCGCCAACATGGCCCCGGAATACGGCGCCACCTGCGGCTTCTTCCCGGTCGACGACCTGACGCTGGACTATCTGCGCCAGACCGGCCGTGATGAGCATCGCATCAGGCTGACCGAAGCGTATCTCAAGGCCCAGGGCATGTTCCGCACCGCCCAGTCGGCCGACCCGGTCTTTACCGACACGCTGGAACTGGACCTGGCCGGCGTCGTGCCCTCGCTGGCCGGCCCGAAGCGGCCGCAGGACCGTGTGGCGCTGGGCGACGCGACCCGCGCGTTCGAAAGCGAGCTGACCGGATCGCTGGGCGTGCCCGCCGCCGACGCGCACAAGAAGGTCACGGTGGCCGGCACGAATTACGAGATCGGCCATGGCGACGTGGTGATCGCGGCGATCACCTCCTGCACCAACACCTCGAACCCGGCGGTGCTGATCGCGGCGGGCCTGGTGGCCAGGAAGGCGCGGGCGCTGGGGCTGAAGCCCAAGCCCTGGGTGAAGACGTCCCTGGCCCCGGGGTCGCAGGTCGTCACCGACTACCTGGACCGCGCCGGGCTGACGGCCGAGCTGGACGCGATGGGCTTCAACACCGTCGGCTATGGCTGCACGACCTGCATCGGCAATTCCGGCCCGCTGGAAGACAATATCGTCGATGCGATCGAGGGCGACAGGCTGGTGGCGGTGTCGGTCCTGTCGGGCAACCGTAATTTCGAGGGCCGCATCTCGCCCCACGTGCGCGCGAACTATCTGGCCAGCCCGCCGCTGGTGGTGGCCTATGCGCTGCTGGGCACGATGCGCGCGGACATCACCACCGCGCCGCTGGGCACCTCCACGGACGGCAAGCCGGTCTATCTGAAGGATATCTGGCCGACCAACAAGGAAATCGCCGAGCTGATCGGCTCGTCGATCACGCGTGAGGAATTCATCAAGCGCTACAGCGAGATCGCCAAGGGCACCAAGGAATGGCAGGCCCTGAAGGTCGCCACCGGGTCCGAGACCTATAAATGGGATCCGGCTTCGACCTATGTGCAGGATCCGCCCTATTTCCAGGACATCACGCCCGAACCGGTGTCCAAGGGCGACATCGTCGGCGCGCGCATCCTGGCGCTGCTGGGCGACAACATCACCACCGACCATATCTCGCCGGCCGGGGCGATCAAGGAGAGCGCGCCGGCGGGCCTGTATCTGAAGGAACACCAGGTCGCCAAGGCCGATTTCAACTCCTATGGCTCGCGCCGCGGCAATGACCGGGTGATGGTGCGCGGCACCTTCGCCAATATCCGCATCAGGAACGAGATGCTGCCGGGCACCGAAGGCGGCCTGTCCAGGCACTTCCCTGACGGGAAGGACGGCTCGATCTACGATGTCGCGATGCAGTACCGGCACGAGGGCGTGCCCCTGGTCGTCTTCGGCGGCAAGGAATACGGCATGGGCTCGTCGCGCGACTGGGCGGCGAAGGGCACGCTGCTGCTGGGCGTCCGCGCGGTGGTGGCCGAAAGCTTCGAGCGCATCCATCGTTCCAACCTGGTCGGCATGGGCGTGCTGCCGCTGCTGTTCAAGGACGGCATGTCGCGCAAGACGCTGAACCTGAAGGGCGACGAGATCATCGACATCAAGGGGCTGGACGCGATCACCCCGCGCATGACCCTGACGATGACCATCACCCGCGCCGACGGCACGACGCAGGCAGTGCCGCTGCTCTGCCGCGTCGATACGCTGGACGAGGTCGAATATTACCGGCATGGTGGCATCCTGCAGTATGTCTTGCGCGGGATGACCAAAGCTGCCTGAACCGCTTTCTTCTGTTTCCGGACAGAACGGCGCCGGCCCGGAAGACCCCGGGCCGGCGTTTTTTGCCGATATGGTCGTGCAAGCCGACCAGGTCCGGAAGATTTTCGACGGACATCCGATCCTGCGCGGCATTTCGCTGACCGTCGCGCGCGGCGAGCTGGTGTCGATCATCGGGCCGTCCGGGTGCGGCAAATCGACCTTCCTGCGCTGCCTGAATTTCCTCGAAGTGCCCGATTCCGGCACGGTCAGCATGGCCGGCGTGACCATCGCCCGCGCCGGCGGGCGCTGGAGCCGCGCCGACGAGGAATCGGCCCACCGGCTGCGCGCGCATGTCGGCATGGTGTTCCAGTCCTTCAATTTGTTTCCCCATCGCACCGTCCTGGACAATGTCATGATGGCGCCGATCCGGGTAAAGCGCCTCGGCGTGGCCGAGGCGCGGCAGGACGCCCTGGCGCTGCTGGAAAAGGTGGGCCTGTCGGCCATCGCCGCGCGCTATCCCGATACGTTGTCCGGCGGGCAGCAGCAGCGTGCCGCCATCGCCCGCGCGCTGGCGATGCGGCCCGACGTGATGCTGTATGACGAACCGACCTCGGCGCTGGACCCCGAACTGGCCGAGGAAGTGCTGTCGGTCATGCGCACCCTGGATGCGGAAGGCATGACCCAGATCGTGGTGACGCACGACATGCGCTTCGCCCGCGCGGCGTCGGACCGCGTGGTGTTCATGGAAGGCGGCGAGATCGTCGAGATGGACGATCCCGATACGCTCTTCGTCGCGCCGCAGGACATGCGCACGCGCCGCTTCCTGCGGTCCGTGCTGTGAGGCGCCTGCGCGGGACGGCCGGCCCGGCCCGGTTTCCGGGGCTGGCGGTCCTGCTTTCGGTCCTGATTCTGGTTCTGATCCCGGCCGCCATGGCGGGGCGCGCGGGCGCGGCTCCGCTGCGCTGGGCATCGGATGCCGAGGCGAACGTGCCGTTCGTCTTCCACGATCCGGCCGACCAGTCCCGGCTGACCGGGTACGAATACGACATCGCCCAGGCCATCGCCCGCCGGCTGGGGCGGCCGGCGCAATTCGTGCAGAATGATTGGGACGGGCTGATCCCCGGCCTGCAGCGCGGCCTGTACGACATGGTGATCGACGGCATCGAGATCACGCCCGAGCATCGGCAGGGCGTGCTGTTCAGCCGTCCCTATTACATGACGTCGGAACGCATCACGGTGCGGCGCGGCCAGCAGGGGCTGGACACGCTGGCCGCGCTGCACGGCCATGTCGTCGGCACGCTGAAGGACACGTCGGCCGAGCGCATGCTGCAGGCCGACCCGTCGATCCAAATCCGTTCGTACGAGGAAGAGACCAACGCCTATACCGACCTGACAAACGGGCGGCTGGATGCCGTGCTGCTGGACAGCACGATCGCGCTCTATTACGGCGCCCCCAATCCGGCGCTGAAACTGGTGGGCGCGCCGATCGGCCAGGTCGCCTATGGCGTCGCCGTCGCCAAGGACAATGCCGCGCTGCTGGCGCAGGTGAACGCGGCGCTGGACGGCATGATGCGCGACGGCGAGCTGCACCATATCCTGGCGCGCTGGAAATTATGGACGCCGGCGATGGCGGCGCTGACCGGCGATCAAGGTACGCCGGACATCGCGCCGGATTCGTGGCGGCATTACATGGCCGCCACCGCGCCCATCCCCGGCTGGCGGGCCCGGCTCGACCGCTATGTCGGCTTCCTGCCGCTGCTGCTGCACGGCGCGGTGCTGACATTGGCGGTCTCGGCCTGCGCGATGGTGGTGGCGGTGGGGCTGG
>NZ_JABXXP010000177.1 GCF_013376155.1 Nguyenibacter vanlangensis | reverse complement strand
GCCGGCTGGCCTATCTGCATGACGTCGCGGCACGGCCGGCCGATCCCGATCGTGCCCCGCCCGGATCGGTGGTCGGCTTCGCCGACGGGTTCGCCGTCCTGGTGACGACCACCGAGTCGCTGGCCGCGCTGAACCGGGACCTGCCGCCCCCGGTGCCGCCTTTGCCGATGAATCGCTTCCGTCCCAATATCGTGCTGACGGGCGCCCCCGCCTGGGCCGAGGACGAATGGCGGCTGCTGGCGGTGGGGCAGGCCAGGATCCTGATCGTCAAGCCCTGTTCGCGCTGCGTCATGACGACGATCGACCAGCACAGCGCGGACATTCCCCACCCGCAGGAACCGCTGCGCACCCTGGCGCGGACCCGCCGGGCCAAGGGCGGGGTGATGTTCGGCCAGAACGCGGTGGTGGTGCGGCCGGGGCGCATCGCCGCGGGCGACCCGGTGACGGTGCTGGAACAAGGCCCATCCAACCTTCTGCCCGCGTAACACCCCCCGGCTACAGAACGCCCCTCGTCACCAACTCATTAAAAAAACGGTTTCCAAAGGCACCGTCTTTGGTGGGGTTCGGGGCCAAGCCCCGAAAACCAACCCAAGGGGGCGCAAGTTCAGCGAAGGCGCGGACCGATTTCCGGCAGCAGCGCCAGCAGTTCTGCGGCCTCGCGCTTCGACAGGCCCGCCGCCTGCAGATCGACCTGCTCGCCGGCCAGAACGCCGCGCAGGGCGCGCAGGGCCGGGCCGGACAGCAGCGCGGCTTCCTGCATATAGTCGCGGAAGGCCTCGAATGTCTGGGGCACCCAGCGTTCCACCAGGCCGAGGATGGCATCCGCATAGGCGCGGATTTCGTACTGCGCGTGCGCGTCGGCCCGCAGCCGCAGGAAATGCAGCAGGTTCCACAGATTGATCTGCCAGTAGAACTGCGTCATCACGTTGACCGGCAGGGTCATGCGCGCCAGTTCGCGCGCCACCACGGGCCGGCCGGGGTCGATCGCGTTGCCGGCCTCGTCCTGGTTCAGCATCTCCAGGTAATGGTCATAGCAGCGGCTCGCATCCTCGCGCAGCAGCGCCAGCACGTGCTCGGCGGCGTCGGGCGGCAGGCTTTCGCCGCGTCCCTGCTTGTTGCTGGCGGACTGGCGGGCGATGTCCTCGGCGCGGGGGAAGTAGAACTCCTTCTCCAGCACCGAATAGCGGGCGGAATATTCGTTGATGCTGGCCGTGCGGTGGCGGAACCATTGCCGGGTGACGAAGATCGGCGCGCGCACGTGGAACTTGGCCACCGCCAGCTCGAACGGGCTGGTATGGCGGTTGCGCATCAGATAGCGGATCAGGCCGCGATCGTCGGAAATGCTGCGCGTTCCCTTGCCGTACGACACGCGCGCGCCCTGCACGATGGCCGCGTCGCCGCCCATATAGTCGATCAGCCGGACGAACCCGCTCCCCAGCACCGGCTCGGGCTGGTACAGCGCCTCCTCCACCGCCGGGACGGTATCGCGGCGCGTCTGGCTCCAGGCGGCGCGGGCGGCGTCGATTTCCGATTTCTGGTCTGTTGAAAACATCGCGACCCCCCGCCGATTCCGTGTCTGCAAAGGCGGCGCATACCATGAAACGCGCCCGACCGGAACGCATCGGCGGCCATTGCCAAACCGCCGCCGCCCCCCTATATCCCCGAGTGCCGGAGGGGTTCGCCCCTTGGCTATGGCGATAAACGGCACGTGGAATAAGTGTTGTGGACCCGGGGGCAGTACCCGGCGTCTCCACCAGATCCTTCCGGTTCGGCTCCGCGCGGGGCCGGGGGCTATGGGGACGAAACAGGCTCGACACGCATGGTAAAGACCTGCCTTTTGCCCGGCATTGTACCACCGTCATCGGGCTGAATCACAAGTGCCAACGATAACTTCGAGGCGCTCGCTGTCGCTGCATAAGTGACAAGCGCGGTTCGGGAGGCACCGGGCAACAGAAGCCTCCCACTCGCCGGCACCCGGTCCCCGCCAATGCCCGATCCCGGGCGCCCAATTCCGGATACCAATTCCCGGGCGGCCTCCCGCACGCCGCTTTTCATTGCGACGGCGTGTCCGCTTCGTGAAGCGGCCCCCCGCGCATCCGGCTTGCGCGCCGATCCGGTTTGACGCATGGCTGAAACCTGTGGCACGGCGTGGCGCAACGCACCCAGGCCAACGGAACGGAGATTTCCGCATGTCCGACGATCACGACGGGGAAAACGGCTTCGACGCCGCCATCCCCGACAGTCTGCTCCCCTACGATTCGTGGATCGAGGACGCGTATCGCGACGTGATGCTGCGCGCGCTGGACCATGTGGGGCGCGAGGGACTGCCCGACGGGCACCATTTCTACGTCACCTTCCTGACCGGCTGGCCCGGGGTCGAAATCCCGGCGCGCCTGCGGGCGCAATATCCGCACGACATCACCATCGTGCTGCAGCACCAGTTCTGGGACCTGCGGGTGGACCGCACTGCGCGCACCGTGTCGGTCGGCCTGTCCTTCGGCGGCGTCGGCTCGACGCTGGTGATCCCGGTCGCGGCGATCACCGCCTTCGCCGACCCGCATATCCGGCTGGCCCTGCGCTTCACCCCGCCCGGACCGGCCCCGGCACAGGACGAGGAGCCCGCTGCCCTCGAATCGGCCGCGTCCCCCGATACCGCCTCCGGCGAGGCGCCCGACGAGACGACAGGCGAGACGACAGACGGGCAGGCGCCGGCCTCGTCCCAGGTGGTCAGCCTGGCGGCCTTCCGGAAGAAGGGCCCGAACCCCAGTTGATCCGCACGCCATCCGGGACGCCCGGATGCGGCCGGGCGCTCCGTGAACCGCCACCCGGAAAGCAATCCGGGGGATAAGGCATCAGGAGATTGTCCGAGTGAACGCGTCCTCCATACCCTCCAAGCCCTCTCTCCGGCCTCCTCTGCGGCCCTTCGCCTACGGGCCGCTCTTTCCGCTGCAGGACACCGGGACGCCGTGGCGAAAGCTGGATATCGCGGGCGTGCGCACCGGCACCTGCGACGGGCGGACCGTGCTCCATGTCAGCCCCGAGGCCCTGGCCGAACTGGCGGCCCAGGCATTCCACGACATCGCCCACCTGCTGCGGCCGGGCCATCTGGCGCAGCTTGCGGCGATCCTGCAGGACCCCGATGCGTCGGACAATGACCGGTTCGTGGCGCTGGACCTGCTGAAGAATGCCTGCATCGCCGCCGGCGGCGTGCTGCCGATGTGCCAGGACACCGGCACGGCGATCATCTACGGCAAGAAGGGCCAGCGCGTCTGGGTGGACGGGAACGAGGAGGAAGCGTTCTCCCGCGGGGTGTACGAAACCTACACCCGCACCAGCCTGCGCTATTCGCAGATGGCGCCGCTGTCGATGTTCGACGAGGTGAATACCGGCACCAACCTGCCGGTGCAGTTCCATATCGCGGCAACCCCCGGCGAGGACCATGCCGCGCAGATGGACCTGATGTTCGTCGCCAAGGGCGGCGGCTCCGCTAACAAGACCTTCCTCTTCCAGGAAACCCGCGCCCTGCTGTCCAGCAAGGAAAACCTGCTGGCCTGGCTGGACGGCAAGGTGCGCACGCTGGGCACCTCGGCCTGCCCCCCCTACCACCTGGCGGTGGTGATCGGCGGCCTGTCGGCCGAACAGACGCTCGAGACGGTCAAGCTGGCCTCGACCCGCTGGCTGGACGGGCTGCCGACCGAAGGCAGCGCGCTGGGCCACGCCTTCCGCGACCTGGAGATGGAGCAGGAGATCCTGAAGCTGACCCAGGGGCTGGGGATCGGCGCGCAGTTCGGCGGCAAGTATTTCTGCCATGACGTGCGGGTGGTGCGCCTGCCGCGCCATGGCGCGTCCCTGCCGGTGGGGATCGGCGTGTCGTGCTCGGCCGACCGGCAGGTCAAGGCGCGCATCACCGCCGAGGGGATCTTCCTGGAACGGCTGGAGACCGACCCGGCACGCTTCCTGCCCGAGACGACGGACGACCATCTGGGCGGCACCGAGGTGCGGGTGGACCTCAACCAGCCGATGGACGCGATCCGCGCCCTGCTGTCGCGCCACCCGGTGCGCACCCGCCTGTCGCTGACCGGCACCATGGTGGTGGCGCGCGACATCGCCCACGCCCGGTTCCGCGAGCGGCTCGAACGCGGCGAGGGCCTGCCGGACTACCTGAAGGACCACCCGGTCTATTACGCCGGGCCGGCCAAGACGCCCGAGGGCATGCCCACCGGCGCGTTCGGCCCCACCACGGCGGGACGCATGGACAGCTATGTGGCGATGCTGCAGCAGGCCGGCGGCTCGTTCGTCATGCTGGCCAAGGGCAACCGGTCGAAGGCGGTGCGCGACGCCTGCCGCGCCTATGGCGGGTTCTATCTGGGCTCGGTCGGCGGCCCGGCGGCCCGGCTGGCCCGCGACTGCATCCGCAAGGTCGAGGTGCTGGAATATCCCGAACTGGGGATGGAGGCGGTCTGGAAGATCGAGGTGGAGAACTTCCCGGCCTTCATCGTCATCGACGACAAGGGCAATGATTTCTACGATGGCCTGACAGGCTGAACCGGCCTGGCGGACACGGACACTCGTTACATCAGGACATTACGGAGATACGCGTTCCATGCGCTTTACCGTCGATCGGCTGGACCATGTCGTCATCACCGTCCGGGACCAGGAGGTCTCGGCATCCTGGTACCAGCGCGTCCTGGGCATGGAGCGCGAGGAATATGGCCGCAACAACCGCACCGCGCTGAAATTCGGCGGCCAGAAGATCAATCTCCGCCCCCAGGGGGCCGAGGGCTGGGCCAGCGCCGAGGACGCGCTGCCCGGCACCAACGATCTCTGCTTCATCACCGCGGTGTCCAGCACCGAGGTGATCGAGCATCTGGAAGGCTGCGGGGTGCGGGTGATCCAGGGGCCGGTGGCGCGGCTCGGCGCGCTGGGGCCCGTAACCTCGGTCTATTGCGAGGACCCGGATCGCAACCTGATCGAGATCGCGTCCTATCAGGGATAGCGGCGTCATGGACGCGCGCCCAAACCTGAACCCGAACCCGAACCCGAACCCAAACCCGGGCCCAAACCCGGACCCGGACGCCGCGCCGCCCGCCGGCGACGCGGCCCTGTACCCCCACCCGCAGGACC
>NZ_JABXXP010000176.1 GCF_013376155.1 Nguyenibacter vanlangensis | reverse complement strand
TCCCGTGATGATTTCCATCCGATCTTCCGCTCTTAAAAACGTCCTTAAGCTCGCTCTTAAGATCAGAAATCACACTTCACCCCTGCAAGGCGTCCTTCACCGGGTGGATACCTCCGCTCCACGCTCTTCGCGCGTTCTGGCTTGTCACGCGCGCTGGTGGCATCCGTGCTGCGGCCGAAGAAGCGGGGGTCGGCCACGCGGCCCTCACTCAACAGATTCAGAGGCTGGAAGGCACGCTCGGCGTCCGGCTGTTTGATCGACGCTCTCGCTCCCTACGCTTGACGAAAGCGGCGGAAGCCTATGCAGCAGAAGTGGACCGTGCATTTCAGGTGATCTCAGCAGAGACACATACTTTGACTCGGCGAAACTCGTCCAATATCCTTCATATCGGCGCCTCATCCAGCATTGCCGTAAGACTCATTCTTCCTCATCTCGACGCATTCCGTGCCTTCTATTACAGTACGAATGGTTACCCCGACCACTCTGAATGAATTATCAGATGGAACAATTGATGGAGCATTTTTCTTCGAGATCGACGACAATATTAACATTCGCCATGAATCCCTAATTAGCGAACAGATTATACCCATCGCGTCCCCATCTCTTTCAAAAGAGATATCAAAAATGAAATTCCGTATCCCGGAAGCTCAATGGCGCCTGCTAGGCGTCGACGCGCCGAGTTGGCGTAATGATTGGGAGCGCTTCTTTCGCACAGAATACAATATGGCTGCTCCGGCACCGCGCATTACGTGGCTATCGTCCCCACTGGCTGCACTTCAGGCCGCTGTCGACGGTTTAGGAATTGCCCTGATGTTTCCGTCGATCATGCGAGAGGAACTGAGCACCAACCGCATCAAAGTTCTACCCGGCTTTGGTTCGACTGCGCTCGTAAGACAGGTAAATTTCTATACTATGTCAGAGTTCCCGGAGACAAAATCCATGCGTACCTACCTGGATTGGTTGCGCCCCAGGCTCACATCGGACGCGATCGGTTAGAAAAACCAACCACGTGGACATATCTGCACCCTCGATCCGTCAGTCGTCAGCGCCTATGAATTACTCGAAACATGAGGCCGCCGTCAGACCCGGAACACTGTCGCTCATCTTCTACGATGGCTGCGTTCTGCATAATAAAGGAACGAGATATGTCTACAGCCTTTATCGGACTCGATTATATTATGGATATTGCCCATCCTTCCGGAAAAATATCCGGCGTCGCCGGACAAGTAGAGCAACGAGGAATCATTTCAAAAGCTAACCAAGCACTCGAGATGGCTAAAGCCAAACAATGGTTGAACATTCTCGTAAAGGTTGGATTTGGAAAAGGATATGTCGAGCAGACCAAGAACTCTTTGTTGTTCGGCCAAGCTCATAAGTTCGGGGCGATCGAACTTGGTACAGCCGGAACGGATTTCCATCCCGATTTACGCGTTGATCTTTCAGACATTATTGTCGAAAAGCCCAGGGTGAGCCCTTTCTACTGCACGAAACTTGAAGCCGTTCTCCGTTCAAATAAAATTAGTCGACTTATCGTAGCCGGCGTCAGCAGCACCTGGGCTGTGCAGAGCACGGTACGGGATGCACATGACCGTGACTATGATATACTTGTCCTTGAGGATGCCTGTGCAGCAGCGACCGAAGAGGAACATAAGACGTCCATGGGCGACCTCGGCGTGATATCGAGCATCATAAAAATCGAAAACGTATCTGCACTGTAGATTGTCAGATAACTGGACAATCGAATGACAGACAAATGAGTCCGCACGCCATGTCAAAACGAATAGATAAATCTTGGTTAGTTATGGACAGCATTGAAAATGCCGAACACAACAGATGTGTTGACCTATTTTCTCGTCCCGATGGCACATATGGTTTTGAGGAATTTCGTCGCGATCCAGAAGACGAAGGAGCGTGGACACCAATAAGTTATTATTCTGACGTCGCGTACACATCGAGAGAGATGGCACTCGCCGCTGCCAGAAAAAACGTAGGTTGGTTATACGAGCACGGCAAGAGAACATGAATAGTGTAGAAACTTCGATATTTCCACGGTTTCTCAATGGTCGATTTTTTCGTTAATTTAAGGCGATACCTTGTTCCCCATATGATAAGATCATGATCGATTAGTTTCATCCATCATGCAATTGATGATTTCTCGCTGGTCCTGCCGTCATCCGCCGCCCACGCTGCGCACAACGAAAGACCAGGATGGGACATGACGCAGGATCGACACATCAAGCTCGGCTTGATCCTTCACGGAGTTGGGCGCACCTGGGATGATTGGCGCCACCCTGATCGCGACGTCCGCGCCAGCACGAATATCCGTTTCTACCGCCAGCAGGCGCAGACAGCGGAACGGGGGAAGTTCGATTTCCTCTTCGTTGCCGACAGCCTGTCGATCAACGAAAAATCCAGCCCTCATTACCTCAACCGCTTCGAACCGCTGACCATCCTCTCGGCGCTGGCAGCCTCGACGGAGCATATCGGCCTGGTGGGCACGCTGAGCGTCAGCTATTCCGAGCCTTTCAACGTGGCCCGACAATTCGCCTCGCTCGATCATATCAGCGGCGGCCGGGCGGGATGGAATGTCGTGACCTCCTGGCTGGGGGACACCGCCGCAAATTTCAGCCGCACCGCCCATCCGCCCCACCATGAACGCTACCGCATTGCCGCCGAGCATCTGGCCGTGGTGCAGGGGCTGTGGGATAGCTGGGAAGACGATGCACTGGTCGGCGACAAGGAACACGGCATCTTTCTGGATCCCGCCAAGCTGCATCGCCTGGACCATGCCGGCCCGTATTTCCAGGTACGGGGCCCGCTGAATATCGGCCGGTCGCCCCAGGGGCAACCGGTCATCTTCCAGGCGGGGGCGTCGGAGGACGGGCGCGATTTCGCTGCTCGGCATGCCGAAGTCGTTTTTTGCGGCCCGCAGGACCTGGAGGAAGCCCAGACCTATTACCATGACGTCAAGGCAAGGGCCGCGCGGCTGGGACGGGAAGCCGGCCTGCCCCTGATCCTGCCCGGGATCGCGCCGATCGTGGGACGGACGGACGCGGATGCCGAACGGCTCTACCAGGAACTGGTCGGACTGACCTCATTGGACACCGGGCTTGGTTTCCTGTCGCGGGCGTTCAGCGACCATGATTTCCGCGCTTACGACCTGGACGGCCCATTTCCCGACGTTGCCGCGATCGGACAACAGAGCAACCAGAGCGCCGCACAGCGCATCCTGGCACGCGTGCGGCGCGGCAATCTCTCCATCCGGCAGATCGCCAGGGAACTGGCGACCCCACGGGGCGATTTCGTCGGCGGTCCGCAGATTGTGGCCGACGCCCTGCAACGCTGGGTTGAACAGGGCGGTGCGGACGGTTTCAATCTGTTCGAAACTCTGCCTGGGCAGTTGGAAGCCTTCGTGGATCTGGTCGTCCCGATCCTTCAGGAACGCAAGCTACTGCGCAGTAACTACGAACAGACGACTCTCCGGGGCAATCTCGGCCTGGCCTACCCGGTCAACCGTCACGCGGCGGACAAAGGGAAACAGGCCGGATGACCATGCAGGACGTGACTGGAACGGACATGGCCGAACTACTGGAACCCACTGGCCCAAGCCGCAGGCATGTCCTTGGTGCCCTGGGTGTCGCATCCGGCCTGCTCTCCTCATTTGGGCTGGACCGCCCTCGGGCATGGGCGGATACGCCGCTGCGTATCGGTGACCAGAAAGGCGGCGCGCGTTCGCTGCTGGAGGCGGCGGGGATGACGACCGATGGAGCCCTGCCCGTGCAATGGAGCCTGTTCGCCGGCGCGCCGATGCTGATCCAGGCGCTGGCCGCGAACGCCGTGGACGCCGGGGTGATTGGGGACGCGCCTCTTGTTTTCGCCCAGGCGGGCGGGGTGCCGGTGAAGGCGATTGCCGGTATCCAGACCGACGGCACGACCACCGCCATCGTCGTGGCAAAGAATAGCCCGCTCCGGAGCGTGCGCGACCTGAAGGGGAAGCGTGTGGCGACCCTGCGTGCCCAGACCGGCCATTACCTGACCCTGGCAGCCCTGCGCGCGGCGGGTATGAAGGATGATGACGTCGCGTTCGTCTTCATTCCGCCGGTTTCGGCCAAGCTGGCCCTGCAGAGCGGCGCCGTCGACGCCTGGGCCACCTGGGGGCCCTATATCTCGGACGCGAAGATCGCCGATGGCGCGCGCGAGATCGTCAATGGCGGCAAGCTGATGAGCGGCCTCAGCTACGTCGTGGCAACCGAAGCGGCGCTACGGAACAGATGGGACAACCTGACAGCGTATCTTCGCCGCTTCCGCGCCGCGCATCGGTGGATGCTGACGCATCAGGACGCCTATGCCGAGGTCTGGGGCCGCGATGTCGGCCTGCCCCTTCCCGTCGCCCGTGATGTCGTCAGGGGCCTGGTCGGTACCGTGGTGCCCCTTACCCCCGACATCATCGCCAAACAGCAGCAGGTCTCCGATTTCATGGCCGAGACCCGCATGGTCCCGCGCCGGCTCGATACCGCCGGCATCGTCGATCCCAGTTTCACCTTCCAACCCTGAACGGCATCCGCCCGATGTCTCCTCCCGGAGGCTCCTTCGCCCTCGGCGCCTATCTGACCGGCTCAGCCACCAACGGGGATGCGTGGCGCGCACCGGACGAGGATATCGACGCGGATATCGACTTCGCACGCTACCGCTCGTATGCTGATCTTCTGGAACAGGGGCGATTCGACAGCCTCTTCCTCTACGACAACGTCCTGCCGGTGCCTGATCCCTCAGCCGTGGCCAACAGCCGGGGCCTGCCGCGCTGGGATACATTCACGCTTCTGACGGCGCTGGCCGTCACGTCGCGTCATATCGGCCAGATCGGCACGGCCAGCACGACCTTCAACGAGCCCTACAACCTTGCCCGGCGTATCGCCTCTCTGGACCGACTGAGCGGTGGGCGCGCGGGCTGGAACGTGGTGACCGCGACCGGCGGCGGCGAGAATTTCAACCTACCTTGCCATGTCGACCATGCCGACCATGACGTGCTCCCCGAAAATTGGACCAGTTCGAGTTGGAATTTTCCACTTATGATCCCGTGCTCGGGATGAGGAGAGTTCCATGAAGGCATCGAAGTTCACCGAGGCGCAGA
>NZ_JABXXP010000175.1 GCF_013376155.1 Nguyenibacter vanlangensis | reverse complement strand
GGGCCGTCTCCAGCGCGGCGTCCAGCGTCTCGGGCCGGTCGAAATCGATGGCGGGCCGCCCGAGGCGGTGCAGGCCGGGACGCCCGGCCATGGCCAGCGCGGTGGCAAGCTGGCCGGACTGGCCGATCACCAGGATCGGGGACACCATCAGAACCAGTTCCGTACGGCCGAGAAACCCGGCGCCTCGGCGTCCTTGTGCGACAGGATGGCCTCGCCCGGCGCGACCGGCCAGGGGATGTCCAGTTCCGGCGCATTCCACAGCACCGACCGCTCGCAGTCGCGGTTCCACAGCGCGGTGCATTTGTACTGCACCTCGGCATTCTCGGTCAGCGTGCAGAAACCGTGCAGGAAGCCCGGGGGAATCCAAAGCTGCGATCCGTTTTCGGCGTTCAGTTCGGCCGCCACCCAGCGGCCGAAACTGGGCGAATCCTGCCGCGCATCCACCGCGACGTCCCAGATCGCGCCGCGCGTGCAGCGCACCAGCTTGCCCTGCGCGTGGGGCGCCAACTGGCAATGCAGGCCGCGCACGACGCCGCGCTGGCGCGACAGGCTGTGATTGTCCTGGACGAAGACGGCGTCGATGCCGGCCTCCGCCATGCTCCGGCTGTTGTAGGTCTCGGAAAAGAACCCGCGCTCGTCGGCGAAACGCGGCGGCGTCAGCAAAAGGATGCCGGGGATCGAAAGCTGTTCAACCTGCATGGGGCGACTCGTGCTGTCCTTCCGCCAGTTCGTGCAGCATGCGGCCGAGCTCGGTCTTGTGCATGCGTGCCGCCGTCGCGCGTAATTGCGCGGCATCGATGAAGCCCATGCGGAAGGCGACTTCCGAAGGCGATCCGACCAGCATGCCCTGCCGGGACTGGATCGTCTGCACGAACAGGCCGGCCTGCATCAGCGCGTCGGGCACCCCGGCATCCAGCCAGGCGCAGCCGCGGCCCAGCCGTTCGACCTGCAGCGAGCCCTCCTGGAGATAAAGCCTGTTCAGGTCGGTGATCTCCAGTTCGCCCCGCGCCGAAGGCCGGATCTCGCGCGCCAGGTCCAGAACGCGGGAATCGTAGAAATACAGCCCCGTCACCGCCCAGTGCGAGGTCGGGTTGGCGGGTTTTTCCACCAGGTCGACGGCCCGGCCGCTCTCGTTGAACGTCACCACGCCATAGCGCTCGGGGTCGCGCACCTGATAGGCGAACACGGTCGCGCCCTGGCGGCGCCGCGCCGCCGCCTGCAGCAACTGGCCGAGGTGATCGGCGAAGATCAGGTTGTCGCCCAGCACCAGCGCGCAGGGCGCGCCCGCCAGCCAGTCGCCGGCGATCAGGAACGCCTGGGCGATGCCGTCCGGCGACGGCTGCTCGCGATAGGTGAAGCGGACGCCGAATTCCGAGCCGTCGCCCAGCAGGCGGCGGAACTGCGGCAGATCGTCGGGGGTCGAGATGATCATGATGTCGCGGATGCCCGCCAGCATCAGGGTCGACAGCGGATAATAGATCATCGGCTTGTCGTAGACCGGCAGCAACTGCTTGCTGGCCGCCAGCGTCATCGGATGCAGGCGCGTGCCCGAGCCGCCGGCCAGCAGGATGCCCTTCATCGGTGTTTCGACCGGGGGCGTTTCGACCGGGGACGTTTCGACCTTCGGTGTGCTCATGCCGCGGCTCCCGCCGGGGCGACGCCCAGCCGTTTCGTGCTGTCATGGCGGGCCTGCAGCGCCGTCCACCAGTCGCGATTGTCCAGATACCATTGCACCGTGCGGCGGATCCCCGTCTCGAAATCGTGGCGGGCCCGCCAGCCGAGGGCGGATTCGGCATGCGCGGGGTCGATCTCATAGCGGAAATCATGGCCGGGCCGGTCATGCACGTGGTGGATCAGCCGCGCATGCGGCCCGGCCGGATCGGGGCGCAGCTCGTCCAGCACGGCGCAGATCGCGCCGACCACCTGCAGGTTGCTGCGCGGCTGGCGCGCGCCGATGGCATAGGTCTCGCCCGGCCGGCCGCGTTCCACGGCCAGTACCAGCGCCTCGGCATGGTCGTCGACGAACAGCCAGTCGCGCATGTTGCCGCCGTCGCCATAGACCGGCAGGCCGCGCCCGGCGATGGCGTTGATCGTCACCAGCGGGATCAGCTTTTCCGGGAAATGCCAGAACCCGTAATTGTTGGTGGTGTTGGTGACGAAGGCCGGCAGGCCATAGGTATGCTGCCAGGCCCGCACCAGATGGTCCGACGCCGCCTTGGACGCCGAATAGGGGCTGCGCGGGTCATAGGGCGTGGTCTCGCAGAACGGCGCATCGTCGGGCTGCAGCGCGCCGAACACCTCGTCGGTCGAGACATGATGGAAGCGGAAGGCCGCGCGGCCGTCCGCTTCCAGCCCGGACCAATACTCCCGCGCCGCTTCCAGCAGCGTGTAGGTGCCCAGGATATTGGTGTGCATGAACACCCCGGGCCCGTCGATCGACCGGTCCACGTGGCTTTCCGCCGCCAGGTGCATCACCGCGTCGGGCCGGTGCGCGGCGAAGATCGCGCGCATCGCCGCGCCGTCGGTGATATCCGCGCGCACATGCACGTAGCGCGGGTCCGCCGCCGCCGCCGCCGTCGACTCCCCGGTCGCCGCATAGGTCAGCTTGTCGACATTCACCACCGAATGTCCCGTCGCGCCAATGATGTGGCGCACCACCGCAGAGCCGATGAACCCACATCCGCCGGTCACAAGTATACGCATCGACCGTCCACCGTTCCGTCTCCAGTTTCCATCCCGGGCATGTCCCGTCTCATGCGGCCATCATGCAGCCCTGTGGCTAATGCATGATGGCGGCCTCTGCAACCGCGCGGCAATGGCGGCACCCGCCCCATCCTAGGCGCCCAGCAGGTACAGCAACAGGACGATCAGCAGGATCAATCCCACGCCGCCCGCCGGGAAATAGCCCCACTGGCGGCTGTAGGGCCAGGCAGGCAGCGCCCCGAGCAGCAGCAGGACGATGACGATCAGCAAAATCAGGCTCATCATGGCATGTCCGTTCGGCGCCGGAAAACCGGCGCCCGTTCCGCCATAACGGCCGGGGGACCGGCCGGTTCGCGCCGCGCCTACGCCCCCAGATAGGGCGCCAGCGTATGGGCGAGTCCCGGCATGGTCAGGGTCTGCAGCCAGACGCGCCCCGGGCCGGTCAGCCTGGCCAGGAAGAATCCGTCGCCGCCGAAGAGCTTGTTGCGGATGCCCGGCAGCATCGTGATGTCGAACGACACCGTGTCTTCGAACATGCCGACCAGGCCGGGATGCACGTCCACCGCTTCGCCCGGTGCCAGGTCGTGGGGCACGATCTCGCCGCCCAGCATGCTCCAGAACGTGCCCTGGCCGGCGACGCGCTGCAGGCGGAATCCGTCGCCGCCGAAAATGCCGGCCCCCAGCGACCGCTGAAGGGCCAGGTCCAGGGTCACGCCCGGCGTGGCGCACAGAAAACCATGGCGATGCACCAGCATGGCCCTGCCGCCGCCCACCTGGTGTTCCAGGATCTGCCCCGGTACCTTGGCCGCGAACGCGACCAGGCCCGGGCCGCCCTGGGCGGTGAATTCGGTCATGAACAGGCCGCCGCCGGCAAGCGACCGGCGGACCGCGCCGAACACGCCGCCCGCCCCCGCGCCCGACAGGGTGGTGGACAAGGCGACGTTCGGGGTCTTCCACGACAGCTCGCCCGTCTCGGCGATCAGCCGTTCGCCGGCCTCCAGCATCACGCGCAGGACCGGAAGGATCGTGCCGTCGATCGTCGTGCGCATGCCGGACCCTGTGCATGGAGAAGGGGAAAGAAGAGCCGGCAGCCTATCGCATCGCGCGGCGCGGCGGGAACATTTCGGTGAGACCGGGCCGAACCTGCCGGGCCAGGCATGAACGACAGGCAGGCCGGGGCGTTTTCATGCCGTTTCCCGGATCGGGCCCCTATCGGCCCCCATATCGGGCAGAGGAGGACGTCATGACGTGGATTCTGCATAATAACCACGATAATGGCCACACCGCCGAGACGCCGTTCGCCACCGCGCATGAGCGCCGCACCGCGCTGGTCGCCGCCGCCATCGTCGTCGGCTTCGTCGCGACCATCATTCTGGCCTGCGCGTTCATGCCGACGATTCCGCTCTATCATTTCTGATCTCATGTTTCGGCATCCCGGCCCGGCGGAACGGCGCGCGACGAGGTCCCGCCGGCCGATCGGGGGAGGATTGCGCTCGTTGTTTTGGATAAGAAATAAATTTTCCCGGCCACGGGCGGTCCGGGCCATTGAAATGAGGCGATTTTTCATGCATGCGGGACAACGGTGCGCGCATGAGGAGGTGGCGATGTTCGACAGACCGTCCGTGCCGTCTTCCGGTTCCGACGCCCGCCGAGGGACGTGACTCCGCGCGACATGCCCGGCCTGGCGGACGGGGTGGATGCCGCGGGGCGGTACGCCACCATCGTGACCCAGAGCGACCGCCCGATGATGATCCTGGATTCGCTGGATCGGATCGTCTTCGTCAATCCGGCCTTCACCCGGGTGCTGGGCTATGCGCCGCACGAGGTGCTGGCGCGGGACGTGTCGGTGATGCTGTCGGCGCACGAGGCCGACATGCCGGCCCTGCGCGAGTTCCGCGCCAATCTGGGCGCCCGCCGCAGTTTCGAGATCGACCTGCATGCGCGGGCGCGCGACGGGCGCGACCTCTGGTTCTGCTCCGCCGCCAGCCCGGTCGGGGGCGGCGCGGGGACCGAGGGCGAGACCGTCGTGGTGATGACGGACGAGACGCAGTACGTGGCCCTGCGCGACCTGCGGATGGAGGTCATGGCCGCCCTGACCGGGGCGATGGATTTTCCCGGCGTGATGGGACTGATCTGCCGGCTGATCGAGGACATCACCCCCGACGTCGTCGCCACGATCACGGTCCGGTCCGAGGACGGGTCGGCCTGGATGGCCGGCCGCCATGCCATGCCGGCATCGGTGGCCATGGCCTGGGCCGGCATGGCGATGGGCCCGATGACCGGCAGTTGCGGGGCGGCGGTCCATATGGGTGACGAGATCCTGGCCGCCGACATCGGCAGCGACCCGCGCTGGGCGAATCCGCTGCGCGACCTGGTCCTGCCGCTGGGGCTGGCGGCGTGCTGGTCCTCGCCGAACCGCATGCGCGACG